>JANMWQ010000111.1:0-4697 GCA_031394085.1 Rhizobacter sp.
CGATCGGGATCGCGAACGAGATGCCCATGTAGCCGCCCGAGCGGCTGTAGATCTGCGAGTTGATGCCGACCACTTCGCCGCGCATGTTGATCAGCGGGCCGCCCGAGTTGCCGGGGTTGATCGCCACATCGGTCTGGATCAGCTTGACCAGGTCGCCGGTGTCGCGCGACTTCGCGCTGACGATGCCGGCGGTGACCGTGCTCTCCAGCCCGAACGGCGAGCCGATCGCGATCACCCACTCGCCGACCTTGAGCTTGGCGACGTCGCCAATGCGCACGGTCGGCAAGCCGGTCGCTTCGATCTTGACCAGCGCGACGTCGGAGCGCTTGTCGGTGCCGATGACCTTGGCCTTCAACTCGCGCGAATCGGTGAGCGTGACGATGACTTCATCAGCGCCGTCGATCACGTGCGCGTTCGTCATCACGTAGCCGTCGGCACTGAGGATGAAACCCGAGCCGACACCGCGGGTCTGCGGCTCGCCGTCGGCGCCGCCATTGGGCGCCGGCTGCTGCGGCGTGCGCGGGTTCGGTGTCGGGCTCGGCGTCTGGCCTGGCCGCTGGTTCGGCATCGGGATGCCGAAGCGGCGAAAGAACTCGAGCATCTCGTCGTCCGTTTCGGAGCCGGCGCGCGCGGCCTTGGCGCGCTCGGTGGTGCGGATGCCGACCACCGCCGGGCCGACCTTCTCGACCAGCTCGGTGAAGTCGGGCAGGCCTTGCGCGCCGACCGGTGTCGCGGCGAGCGCGCTCGTCATGGCCAGGCCGAGCGCGAGCGCGGCGAGCCAGACGCGGCGGCGCACGTCGGCGTGAATGCATTGAAAGGATTGCAGTGATGCTTGAATCAAGATCGCTTCCCCAGGCGTTGCGGTGCACGGATCGAATGGATGCGTTCGCCGACGGAACCGACGCGCGAGCTACTTTCGGCTGCGCTCCAGGCCCTTCGCGAACACGCGCAGTGTCGCAGGTGGCACGTCGCCGATGACTGTGACCCACCACTCGCCCTGCTGTTGCATAAGGGTTTGGGTCGGGCCGACCGACGCCAGCAGCGGCCGGGTGTGCCGCTGCGGGTCGAACGGCTCGATGAACACCGACACATGCGTCAGGCCATCGGAGAAGATCGTCTGCAACACCTGCGACCGGGTCGTGGCCTCGCTGATGCCTTTGCCGATATTGCCCTCGGCCGCGCCGTCCATCGGCCGCTTCACGCAGCTGACTTGCCGAAATCCCGGCGCAGCCTGGCGCATCGCCCAGCCTTCGGCATCGAGCCGTGTCGGCGTCAGCACCGGGCGCAGCACGCGGTAGCCGTCGAGCCGTTTCATCGGCTGCAGCACCGACTCGGGCTGCGGCTTCACGTTGATCGTGACGTCGGAAAACGCCGATGACTCGAGCACTTCGTTGCGCTCGCCGATCACGTCCGCCCGCAGCAACAGGCCCGAGGCCTGATCGGCCCACAGCCGATAGCCGTACCGAAAGCCGTCGCGCGGCTTGACCAAGAGCACGCTCGCATCGCGGCCAGCGACGCGATCGGCGCCTTGCTGGCGCACATCGTAGAACTCGGCGATGCGGTCGTCGCCGGCCTGCAGCAGCGCAGGGAACTGCGCGACCGAGTTGCGCTGCTCGACCGTCGCGGTCTTGCTCGCGGGCCACAGCGTGGTCACGACATCGTTGTGGCGGTACACATGCCGCGCCTGACCGTCGAGCGCTTCGCTGCGCTCGAACTGGTTCGGGCCTTCGCAGAAATGCGCGATGCGCGCGCTCGAAACCGCGCCGCTGCCGCTGACCACGAAGGTGCCCTGGAAGTTGCGGTGGCCCGCCGCCTCATGGATGCGCAGCAGCCAGGCGCGCACGTCGCTCGCCGGGGCGTCGCCGCCAGCAACCGGGCCCACCTGGGCCCCCGCCGACGAAGCGGCAACGCAGATGGCACCGGCCAGCGCCCACGCGGAGAAGGGTCTGAACAGCATGAAGGCAGCGGGGCGCGGCAACACGTGAGGTCAGCGCCCCGCGACTTCGATGGTGGCATTGCGCAAGTAGGCCGACGGCACACCCAACGCCGAACTGCCGGCGAACTGCTTGTGCGCGGCCAGGTAGCGATCGAGGCGCACATCGCGGATCACCTCCCCCGTCGCCACGACACCCTGCGGCTCGAGCGCGGGCACGGCCGGGTTGCCGACGAGCGCTGCGGTGCCGGCCGACGCCAGCACCGGCGCAGGCGCCGCCGCCTGCGCGATGCGCGGGGTGTCGGCGCGCTCGGGCAACACGCCCGGCCGGGTCAGCGTCAACACGCCGGCCACGGCGACGAATCCGGCGGCCACCGCGCTCGGCGCGATCCAGCGCCAGCGGCGCGTGCCGCCTGCCGCGGCGACGCGCGCCGCCGCGGGCAATTCGACGATCGGAGGTGATTCGAGCGGCCTGGGCGCCAGCACCACCGGCTCTTTCGCCAGCTTCGCGCGCAATGCGTCGAGAAAGCGCGCGTCGTGCGCCGGATCGCTTGCCAGATCGTCGGAGCGCAGCACATCGCCGATCAGGTGGTAGGCGTGCCAGGTGGACCGCGACTCGGCGCTCTCGCGCCATTGAGCGCAGGCCTGCGTGACCGCACGACCGCCAAATTCGCCGTCGAGTTCACCATCGAGCAGTGCCGACAGGCGCTCGCGAGCCGCTGCATTCGCTTCGGAATCATCCAACATGGGCTTCTCCATCGTTCATCACCAACGCTCGCCTTCGCGCGTGTCGAGCAGCGGGCGCAGTTACAGCGCGATCGCTTCTCGTGCGCGGAAGATCCGCGAGCGCACCGTGCCGATCGGGCAATTCATCATCTCGGCGATCTCTTCGTAGCTGAGACCTTCGATCTCGCGCAACGTGATCGCCTGGCGGAGGTCGTCGGACAACGCTTCGATCGCAAAGTTCACTGCAGAAGCAATTTGCTTGCTCGCCAAAACCGAATCGGGGGTTTCGCCGTCGGTGAGTTCGTTCTCTACCCGCGAACCGCCGTCATCCTCCTCATCGCGAGAGGCGCGGGCCGATTCGGTGACCAGCGGGTCGCGCTTGAGCTCCATCAGCGCCTTCTTGGCGGTGTTCACCGCGATCCGGTAGAGCCAGGTGTAGAACGCGCTGTCACCGCGAAACTGCGGGATCGCGCGGTAGGCGCGGATGAAGGTCTCTTGCGCGATGTCGGGCACGAGGTCGACATCGCGCACCATGCGGCCGATCAGCCGTTCGATGCGGCGCTGGTACTTGACGACCAGCATCTCGAAGGCCTTGACATCGCCGGCCTTGACGCGCTCGACCAGCGGCGCGTCGGCGTCCGGGTTGACCATGCCGGTCATGTCACAGCTCGCCCGGTGCGTCTGGCGCCGGCGCAGGCCGCGGCGAGTAGACGGCGCAGCGCAGCGCATGCCACTGCGCCTCCAGGCCGCGGCGCTGCACCGGCAGCCACGTGATGCGAGGCCGCGCCTGCGGTGATGCCGGCGCGAAGCGCAATAGCATCCACGCGCCGAGGTCGATCGCGACCCGCAGCTCGCCGGCGATCGGCTCGCCCGCAGGCGGCCCGAGGTGCCAGACCAGACCGTCCCAGCGCAGATCGACGGCAGGCATCTTCGCCAGCGATGCGCCGGCGGTCGCGAGCAGCAGCGTGGCACAGGCCGCGGCGACCGAGCTCGGTGACAGCAGTGCCGATTCGCGCGTGATCAGCCACGCTGCCATCACCGCCACACCGAGCGCTGCGAGTGCGAGCACCCCACTGCGCCACACGCCGAAGCGTCGCAGAGAAATCTGGCATGCAGGCGCTGCGCGCATCGGCGCGGTGGTGTCGGGGCGAGCGCGGGCGCGGCGTCAAACGCGCTTGAAAACCAACGTGCCGTTGGTGCCGCCGAAACCGAAGTTGTTCTTCATCGCGTACTCGATCTTCATCTCACGCGCGGTGTTGGCGCAGTAGTCGAGATCGCACTCGGGATCCTGGTTGAAGATGTTGATCGTCGGCGGCGCGATCTGGTGCTTCAACGCCAGCACCGTGAACACCGATTCGATGCCGCCGGCGCCGCCGAGCAGGTGACCGGTCATCGACTTGGTGGAGCTCACCACCAGCTTGGTCTTCGCGTGCGCGCCGAAGGCGAGCTTGATCGCGTTGGTCTCGTTCATGTCGCCGAGCGGCGTCGACGTGCCGTGCGCGTTCAGGTACTGCACCTGATCGGCGTTGATGCCGGCACTGCGCAGCGCGCCTTTCATCGAGCGCTTCGGGCCGTCGACATCGGGCGCGGTCATGTGGAACGCGTCGGCACCCATGCCGAAGCCCACGACTTCGGCGTAGATCTTCGCGCCGCGCGCCTTGGCGTGTTCGTACTCTTCGAGCACGACCACGCCGGCGCCTTCGCCGAGCACGAAGCCGTCGCGGTCCTTGTCCCAGGGGCGCGAGGCGGTCTCGGGGCTTTCATTGCGGGTCGAGAGTGCGCGTGCGGCCGTGAAGCCGCCCACGCCGAGCGGCGAGACGGTCGATTCGGAACCCCCGGCGACCATCGCGTCGGCGTCGCCGTGTTCGATCAAACGCGCTGCCATGCCGATGCTGTGCAGGCCGGTCGTGCAAGCGGTGACGATCGCGAGGTTCGGCCCCTTGAAGCCGTAGCGGATCGACACGTGGCCCGAGATCATGTTGATGATCGAAGCCGGCACAAAAAACGGCGTGATGCGCCGCGGGCCCTTGGCTTCGAG
>JANMWQ010000177.1:0-12323 GCA_031394085.1 Rhizobacter sp.
GGCAAGCTCAGCCAGGGAGATGCGGCGAACCAGAAGCGGCTCGACGGCCTCGAAGGTGCCAACAGCGCCGACACGAGCTTGACGGACTTCACGCCGCCGACTTCGTACAAGAACGTCCGCGAGAAGGCCGATGCCTACTACAAGACCTGGGTGTCCTACCTCGACCAGGGCGAACGATTGCTCACGAGCAGCGGCGTCACGGACCAAAACACCGCGGGCGACGGTAAATACCTCGCCGCGTTTCGTGCCGAGAAAGATAAGTTCGTCAAGCAGCTCGAAATCAAGCGCGACGCGATCAAGTCGGCAAAAAATCCCGAGACTGCGAACGCGCTGCTCGCCGACTTCATCTCGAATCCCGCGCTCCGGTTCAACCCGGCCAATTTTGGCCCGAGCAAACTCGCCGAATACAAAGGCCGCGAAACGCGTCCCCAAAACTCCCTGACTGCCATTTCGAGAGCGATCAACGAAAAAACGAGTGCAGCGCTCGCAGGGCTCGACAAGTACCCGGTCGGTGCGCCCCCCGGCCAGACAAAGGTGCCGGTCGTCCCGAAAATCGCGACGAGGACGCCGCAGCAGGAATACGAACAGATTCAAAAGAAGGGCGCGTTCCTTGCACCGCCAGTCACACCAACCGCCACGCCCACGGTGACGCAAACTTCGACGCCGCAGCCGTCGGTGGCGACGCCCCCAGTCGCGGTCAAGCCGCAACCTGTGGTGCCGGTTGCTCCGCCGGTCGCAGTCGCACCGAAACCCGTCAAGCCCGCCGCGCCGTCGGCAGCCGAACTCAGAAAACGCGACGAACGCGGGGTGCTCCCGGGCCTCGGCGCGGCGGTCGCGTCGGCCCAACTCAACGGGCCGCCGGCCACGACCACGCTGGCCGAATTGCGCTTCACACGCAGCATGTTCATCGAGTCGGGCAAAGAGGGCGACACCGCCTCGATCCAGACGGCGTTGCGCAAGGGCCAGGCGATCCAGAGCGCCGCAATGGCGGCTCAGGAGCGCGCCTCCGGGTACGACACCAAGATGGCGATTTTCAACGGGCCGCTGCGTTCGATCCAGGCCGTGATGGCCGACCTCAACCGCCTGCAAACGGCGGTGAACCAACGGGTTGTCGCACCCGCCGCCCCGGTCAAGCCGAACAGCTCGGCGCCCCTCGACGAAAGCCCCTTGCCGGGCGACGTTCCCACCCCGCCCCCGCCCCTCACAGGAGACACCGCACCATGACTTCGAATCTCGCCATTGCACGAACCGCCGATATTTCCACCCAGCCGACCCAAACCGACGACCTGCTCAAGTCGATCACGCCGACCACCACCGGACGCGGCACGCTCACCGCCGCTCGGCGCCCGGCGGCTGCCGGCACCACAGGCACCGGCACCACGGGCGCCGATGCGGGCATGAAGCTCGCAGCCGGCGGGATTGTCCCGCGGGGTCGGTCGCCGGGTGCCCAGATCGAAACCTGGAAGAACACGATCCAGGAGCGCGTTGCGCCGAAAGCGAAGCAGCCTGCGGGCTTCGACAGGTCACCCGTCATCGATCGCCCCACCGGCGGGTCGAAAACGCCGGGCGCCGCGGCAACGATCTTCAGCCCCGGCAGCCGCAAGATCACGGTGCCCGGCTTGCCGACGCTGACCCGCCCAGTCGAAAAAAGTGTGCTGGCCAACCTGAACGAATCGCTCACGGGTGCACGCGTCGCGAAGTTCAACCAGTTGAACCCGGGTCAGCAGAAGGTGCTGCGCGCGATGCTCGAAGCCGCGCTGGAAGGTATGGGCAAGCCTGCAGGCGACCCGAGCCGCATCGACCCCAAGCACATGGGTGCGCTGATCGACCTGATGTTGAAGGATGCCAAGTCGATGAGGGTGGCCGACGAGGTGCCGGCAGGCGCGAGAAATCGGGGCCCCATCAAGCCCCCGAAGGTCGCGGTCGAGGTCGAACCAAAGCGTCCGGCCGCACCGATCGTCAGAGCCGAACAGCCCGTTGCGCCGACCGCCCAAGCGGTGGTACCGGTCGCACCGACGGCCCAGGCGGTGGAGCCGGTCACGCCGGTAACCCCACCGGTGGCCGCTGCAGAAACCACGCCGACCACGCCGACCACCGGCACCGGCGCGATCACGCCCGCAACCCCGACGACACCCACGGCGCCGACCACGCCGACCCCCCCGTCGAGCGCACAGCCAGCAGTCGCCTGGCCGTTCCCGGGAGAAACAGCACCGGCCTGGTTCGCTCCGGCGATTGCCTATGACCCGAACCCGCAAAGCCCGACCTACCAGCCCGACCGCGACATGGGAAGAAAGGTCGTGGCGCTGGTGGTCGATTCGCGTGAATTCGCAGGGCAAGCCTCCAGCATCCTCGTCACGCGCGAATTGACGAGCAGGTGGAACGCCTGGAAGATCGCATGAGCGGCCGCATCGACAGGCCAGCGGCGGCCCGGTTCCGTTTCTGGCTGGCGCAGGCGAACCGAGAAGAGTCGAGCGCGTTGCTGATTGCGGCAGGTGGCGACGAAACGAAAGCGATCCAGCGTTTCGCATGGGCCCAGAACCCCGAGTACACCGGCAAAGAGGCGCTGTTCGCCCGCATGTCCAAAGCGGCCGATACGCTTGCCGCGGTCCAGCGCAGCGGCGGCGACCCGACGAGCGAGCAGATCGCCGAGATCAAGGACGCGAGCCGCGCATACGAATCCCACCGCGTCGAATCAGCCCGACTGCCCCCCGCGCCGCCGATCGTTCTGCCCAACGATCCGATGCAGCCGGTGCCCGATCTGCGGGCAATGATCGCGGTCGGCAAGGAGCAGCTGACTCCGGAGTACTTGGCTGTCATGTCAGCGCAAGGGCTGACGTACAAAAATACCGGCGGTGTCATCTACGTCCGACACGGGGAAACCACGCACAACGCCAACCCGGGTGGCGTTGCAGGTGGATCCATACGTGGGCCATGGGGCGCGCAGCTCACGCCGGGCGCCAGGACGGCTGCCAGCAGCCTGCGTGGAACGATGCAGGCACTGGCGAACCAGGGAATGATCGCGTCCGTCGACGTGTCGACGGTGGATCGCGCTGCCGACACCTTTCGGCTGGCGACGCAAGACGTGACCGGCCTGCCGAAGCCGGTATTCGATCGGCGCCACAACGAATACCGGGTTGGCGGTTTCGGCAACCTGGCGAAGATCGCGCCCGGCAATCCCAAGTACGTGTCGAAGAACGGTTATTGGGTCGGGCGGGATGCACAGAATCAGGTCGCCATCGACTTCAACAACATGTCGCGCGACTGGGTGCCGTCCAGCGAGCCGTACCTGCCGAACACGCCCCGGTTCGACGGCAACCCGGTACGAAGCCAAGGCGACTCGGAAAGCCGAAATCAGCACCTGGCGCGCAGCGAGGAAGTGCACGACGAACGCGCCCTTCCGGTCGCTGGCGACGGAAAATTCAAGGTCATCTTCGCCCACCAGTTTTCCGGCGGTAACACCTCTGCCACGATTTTTCGGCGTGGCGAGGATCCGATGAAGACCGGGCACAGCATCCCCAACACTGCGCCGCAGTACTGGATCGTTCATGTCTTCGTCGACGCTCAAGGTAAGGAGCACGGTTTTGCTGCGCTCGCCGGCCGGGGCGATCTGGCCGCGCCAGGCGAAACACCGAAGGGTCAGACACCGCGGGCGAATCCGGCCAGCGGAGGCTCCGCTCGATGAGCCTCGTCGCCCTCGACTCCGACTCCAGCGCGTTCGACTGCGAGGCGCGCGCTTTCTGGCGCCGCAGCGCCAACCAGACGCAGTCGGCGGCGATCCTGACGGCCGTGGGGGGCAGTGACGCGCGGGCGATCCAGGCGGTCGAAACGCTCGGCTATCAGCGCGTGGCGGGGCTCGTGCAAGGGGGCCAACTCAAGCCGCTCACGCAGCTGCTCGCGATGGCGGAAACGTCGCAAACGCTCGAATCCAGCGCACCCGGCAGCGTCCCGCACACGGCCGCCATCGCCAAGCTGCGCGAGGCGGCGACTGCGTACGACGCGCAGGCCAAGCTCACTGCGGCCGAGGAGGCACGGACCGCGCGCGTCGGTGAACAAGCACCGCTGCCGCCGGGCGCCATGCAGCCGGCTGCGCCCAAATCGAATCCGCTGACGACCGCGCTGTTCATCAAGGACGCGGTTCGCCAGATCGGCGCCCGCAAGGTCGACCGCGCGCTCGACCGCTTCGTCTACGCGCCGTGGGAGCAGTACATCGCGCACCCCACCGCCGAGGGTGCCATCCAGATGTACGAGCGCTTCGCACAGACGCCGGTGGGCCGCGTGTTCGATGCGCAGGTTCGCAAGGTGCCGGGTGTGGTCGAAGCGGTGATCGGCCAGGGCACGCCGCTCGGCAAGGTGCTGCAGGGCTTCGACCAGGCGATCGTGAAGAACGAAAAGCTCTGGGACACGGTCGACAAGGTCGGCGCGGTCGGTCGCAAGATCGTGGTCGGCGCGGCCGGCACCACCGCGGCCATCATCGCCAATGCATCGCAGAACGGCACGCTCATCACCGGCACCTTCAACACCAGTGGCAAGCTGACGCCGGACCAGTTGCAGATGGTCAAGGGCATCAACATTCCGCCGAACATGAACGTGCGGTTCTACACGGTGCCGAGCGTGACGCCGGTCACCGTCAAGGGGCAAACCTTCAACGTCAAGGGCGCCGCCACGATCGTCGTGGCCGAGGGCAGCAACGTGCTGTTCCTGCCGGCGCTCGGCCCCGGCAAACCGGGCGCGCAGCCGTGGTTCGGAGGGGTGCCTGACCTGGGGCCGAGGCGCGACGAAAAAGGCATCGTGGCCGCTTCGAGTTCGGTGGGGGCCGCAAAGTGGGGCTTGCTGGGCTTCAGCCTGGGCACCAGCAACTTCAACGTCGGCGGCCGGGCCGACGTGCAGATCGGGCGCGGCCTGCTCAACATCCTGGCGATTCAGGGCAAGCGGTTGGATCAGCCCGCCGGTACGCCGCGCGTCGTCGCGCAGTCGATCCTGATTGCCGACCCGGTTTCCACGTTCCATTCGGCCTCGATCAACATCGGCCCGCTGGCGGTCGTGGTCGACCGGGTGCGCAACCCGCAGAGCGAGAAGATCACGTTCCCGGCCGGGCGCAACAGCATCACGCCGCTCGGCGAGGCGCACCCGAGCTCGGTCCAGCCCGCCATTCCGTTCCTCGGCGCATCGACCTGGGACCCGACGCAAGACGACGTTCGCGCGCTCAACGCCTGGCTCAGCCAACTGGGAGGCGGCGGCGGAGACAAACCATGAGCGCCCCACGGAGGTCGCTACAAGGCGATCGCAAAACCAACGCACCCCACCGAGGAGTTTCCCGATGAGCTCAGTTGCACCGATTTCCACCGCTCTGAACACGTTGCCCGTACGCGGCGACGTGGCCGTCAACCTGGATGACGTGAAGCCGCAGCCGAAGTCGCAGCCACGCACCCGGCCGCCGGCGCCCGGCAGTGCTGCCGACCTGGGCAAGCCGAGCTACCGCACCGACCTGCAGTGGGCCGGTGGCAACGGGCCGACATCGAGCACCTCGACCGTGTCGATCCAGCAGTCGGTCAGGGTGAAGGTCGACCCGAACACGACCGCGACCGGCACGCTGCGGGTTCTCGGCTACGGCGGGCGCAACGGTGTGCAGGGTACCGACTACCGCGGGGCCGTCGGCATCACCAAGACGCTGCCCTCGGCACCGGGCACCAAGTACACCGTCGACGTGACCGCAGGCGCGAACCTGCGCCAGCAGCAAAGCCCGTCGTTCAGCGACAACCCGTCGTTCGACGTGGCGTTGACGGGCCGGGGCGAGTGGAAAGCCTCCCCTGGCACCACCGTCTTCGCTGAAGCGAGCGCCAAAGAGGTCATCGCCGCGACCAGCCAGGCACGCGGCCGCTTGACGGCGGGCGCCGTCTGGAAGCCTGATGCGGGCACCTCCGTGTCGGCCTTTGCAGCCGGCGAGTTGCGCGTGGATCAGAGCGGGTCACGCGCGGGGCAGGTGACCTCGCTCATGCGAACGGTCGGCGTCGATGTGTCGGTCGGCCTCGGCCAGGACACCCAGCTCGTGGTCGGAGCGGCGCACACCTGGGGCGGCGCAGGGAGCTTCACCACGCCGATGGACAACGACGGTCTGTCTGGCAAGGTTCTCGTGAAGTTCGGGCTCTGACCATGAAGACGATTGCCGAACACGGCCGCGCCGAATGGCGTGCGCTGCTGGCCGCCAACGCCACATTCGTCGCCGAGATCGAGACCGGTCTGCGCGGCACCGGCGTGAGCCCGGCGCAGGCCATGGCGTGGGCCGACGCGAACCAGATGGAACACCGGCAGGCGGTCGCTGTGCTCGCGCTGCCGAGCCGGCTCGCGCAACCGGCCGGAGCCGGTGCGGTCACCGATCTGCGGCGCGCGGCGGCCGGCTATGCCGAGCACAGGCTGACGGTCAACGCCGCCGTGCCGCGCAGCTGGGATCGCAGGTCGGCGTTGAGCGAGCGCAACAACCTGCAGTTCGCGCGCGTGTCGGAGGCATCCACCCGGCTCGGCACCGCACTCACGTCGCTGAATCTCGAATGGGCCAAACAACTGGTCGATGTCGTCGCCGACGGCGCTCGCCAGGTCGCGGCCGACGACACTGCACCGCCCGACCTGAAGCGCACCGCGGCCGAGACCCTGCAGGACGCGCGCCAGCGCTACGACACCGAGGTCGACCGGCGGGCCATCGCCAGCGGCACGACCACGCTCGAGCAGACCTGGTTGAACGGGTCGTCCGACCAGCGCGGCCCGACGGCATCTGAACTGGCGCAGGTCACGGCGCTGCTGCGTCATCACGGCGTGCCCGAGAGCTACGTGCAGTCGGCCTCGACGCAGGTCTGGTACGACATGCGCCGCACGGCGAAAGCCGAGGGCGACCTGTTCACGCGCTACCAGCGCCTGCCGCAAGACGTGACCGACGGACGCCACACGCGCGAGAGCCTCGCCGGCCGCTACGCCAGCACCGCCGGCTTCACGAGTTACCTGCAGGGCGATGCGGCCGCGTTCCGGCGCATTGCGGACATCGGCCTGAACCCGCGCATCGCCTCCGACGCCCAAACCGCCGCGGCCGACAACGGTGGCGTGTTTCGCACGGGCCAGCTCGAGGCACTGCAGCGCGAGCCCGACGCGGCGCGCAAGGTGCAGCTGGCAACAACGGCCTACCAGTCCTTCAACGACCGCATCGCGAACGACTGGGGCGGCGGCGCCAACCCGTCGCGGCCGGTCTACCGCGATTTCGCGGCGTTCATCTCGACACGCGCGGGCATCGAAACCTTCCGCGACGTGAGTTCGGCGCGCGGTCTCGTCACGAAGGCGCGAACCTTCGAGTACAAGGCGGCGGTGCTCGACTTCGTCCGGCAGACCGAGCTGCAGGCCGGCCTGTCAGGCAGCGCGCCGGTCGCTGCCCCGCGTGACACGCTGCTGCAGGCCAGGCGCGATGTCGTGCAACAGATCGAGCTCATCGAGCAACGCGGCGTGAGTTTCAGTGGGGCGAGCGACCCGATGTTGAGCACACAGGCGCGCCAGTTGCTCAGCCAGCTGCTGGGCAAGCTCGATGCGGCGCTCGGGGGCGGGCCGTGACCGCCGGTGCCGGGAGCGCCGCAGTCGGCGTGGCATCTTCTGGATTCGACGCGGTTTGCAGCCACTGGCTGCGCAGCGCGAATCACACCGTGGCGAACTCCGTTCTGTCGAGCGTTCGTGGCACGGCGTTCGTGCCCGAGCAGATTTTTGCGATGGCCGGTGAAGGGCGCGGCGATCTGGAGCGCTCGACGTTGCTGGCCCAGACGAGCGGTGCCATCCGCGAACTCGACGCGAGCACCGCGCCGTCGACCGACGTGGTCACCGCCGCGGTGATGCGGCGTTTGCGGGCGAGCGCGGTCGCACACGACGCGCACATCGCGCCGACCGCGCAGGTGGCTGCGAACCCGGCCGTCGAGCCGATGCCCCAGGGCGTTTCGCAATTGCCGCCGCAACGGCCGGCGGGCTTCGCGCTGAAGGCGCTGCCCAAAGACACGGCGATCGATGTGCTCGCCACGCTCGAGACCAACAGCAACCCGGTCAGCAACCCGGGCTACGCGCTGCCGGCCGACCCGCTGTTCGCGACCTGGATGAAGTCGTACACGATGCTGGGCACGCGCACGCTGACGATGGCCGAGATGGAAGGCTTGATCGACTCCGAAGTGCAGTGGGACGGCCGCGAGACGGGCATGCGCGACCGGAGCACTTTCGAGATTCGCTTCGACCCGAACGAGCAGCGCATGCACCAGCACGAGTTGCACAAGTTCATCGGTGGTTTCAAGCAAGACCCCGGGCATGGCGCGATCGATGCCGGTCGGGGCGGCGAAACCAGCCTGTTCGCGCGGATGACCGACTTCTTCAACGACCACGACATCCCCGTGAACTGGGGCAGCGAAACCGCGATCCGCGATTACTGGCGCGACCATCGGTCGGCCGTGCGCACGAGCAACCCCGCGCTCGCGACGCAGCTCGATGCCGACCTGCACAGCTTGAGTCACGCCGGGCGTGAACAGCTGCTGGACAAGCTCTCGTACTACCACAACGTCGGGTATTTCGCGGACCCGAAGCAGGAGGCGACGCTGCGGCCGAGCGTCGAGATGCTGTTGTCGAACGCGCCGGGAACGCCTGCGCGTGCGCGCGCGGCGCAGGCCATCGTCGACAATTTTCGCGAGCGCGCGCGCAACCCCGATGTGGTCTCGGTGTCGGGCGGAACCGCCGAGGTGCAGATGGCGCAAACGCTCTACCGCTACATGGCCGAGAACCAGCTCGACTTCAAACGGCCGAACGACCGCATCGATGTCGTCGAGGTCTACAAGCTCTACCGGCGCATGGCCGCCGCCGGCGAACTGACCTCGCGTGCCACCGTGAAGGGATGGCTCGAGCAATGGGGTGTGCCGCATGTGCCTTGAGGCGCGGCCGTCGATCGGCGCGTTCTGGCGTGCTCAGGCGAACCGCACCGAGGCCGATGCGGTCATGGCCCGCCTGCAAGGCACCGGCATCGCGCCGGAGCGGCTGTTGACGCTCGCGACCGACAACGGCTTGACCCTGGCGCGTGCCTCGGAGCTGGTGGCGGGCGCGGCTGGACTCATCGGCCCCGGCACGAAAACGCACGGCGCGATCGACGCGATTCGAACCGCATCGCGGCAGCGGGATGCCGAAGTGGGCGCGCTGCAGGCCCGGCAGTTCCTGCCCGCCGGCGTGTCGCGCCTGCCGCCATCCCGCCCGTCGGGCTACGACCTCGCGGCGGTGCCGGGCGCCCGCCTGATGGGTGCGGTGCAGGTGCTCGAGACCAACGCCTCCCCGGTCAGCGACCCGACTTACGCCAACGCGGCCGACCCGTTGTTCGCGACCTGGTTCAAGGCTCTGGATGCACTCGGAACCCGAACCCTGACGATGGCAGAGATGAATGCCGTGATCCGCAGCGATCTGGCGTGGAAGCAGGGCACGAACGAGTTCCGCGCGGCCGCAACGTTCGCGCCCGTGCTCGACCCGTCGACCGGTCTCGAAGCGTTTCACGAGCTTCACAAGTTCGTCGCCGGCTTTAGAGGACACCCGTCGCTCGAAGGCCGGCCTTGGGTGCACTTCGCGGGCCGGGGCGGCGAGACAGGCGCGTTCGCCCGCATGACCGACCCCGGCCCGATCAATTCGCTGCACGAGAAGGTCGGCGTCGCCGACATCGCGGCCGTCCGCGGCTTTTTCGAAGACGACATTCGCGGGCGGCAGACCTACGTGCTCGACCGAGGTCACTGGGACTACATGGAGAACAAGCTCATCGCCGCCGAGTCCAGGTATGTCAGCGACGTGGTCGGCGCGAACGATGGCGTCGGCTACATCGCCGACCCGCGCGAACAGGTGAAGCTGCAAGGCACGATCACCAAACTGCTGGTCAGCGCACCCAACTCGCCCGAACGAATCGAGTCGGTGAAGAAGCTTTACGAAAACTTCAGGTCGCGCGATGCGCTGCTCGAGCAGGTGTCGGTCTCCGGCATGACCGCCGAATTGCAGATGGCGCAGGTGCTGCACCGCTACCTGAAGCTCGACCGGCCGGCCGAGCGGGTCGACGTGACCGACCCCGGGCAGCGCATCGACGCGGTCGAGGTCTACCGGCTGTACCGGCGCATGACCACCGATGGAGAGTTGATCCAGCGTGGCACCGTTCAAAGCTGGTTGAACGACTGGAAGGTTCCCAGTGTGCCGTGACGACCGCGAGCGGTGGCGCGCGGCCGGGCATTGGCTGTTGCAGGCGAACCTCGGCCAGGTCAGCGAGGTGATGGCAGCGCTGCAGGGCAGCAGCATCGCGGCGCCGCAGTTGCTCGCGGTAGCCGAGCGCAACGGCATCACGTTGTCGCGCATGGCGCAGCCGAAGGTTTCGGAGCCCTCGCAGCACATCGATGCCGTCGAGGTCTACAAGCTCTACCGCACGCTGCTGAAGAACGACCAACTGGCGAGCCGTGCCACGGTCGAGTCATGGTTGAAGTCATGGGGTGTTGCGCATGTTCCGTGACGAGGCCGCCACCGAGAATGCGCGCCGCTGCGGTCGGCTTTTGCAGCGGCGAACGCACGGCTGCATCGGCTCTGGCCGGTGGCTTGGGCAAGCCCATCTGACCGAAGCGAGCACGCTGCAGCTCAGGCTCTCGGGCAGCGGTATTTCAGCCGAGCAGGTCGTGTCGATCGCCGACTACAACGGGATGCCGGTCATGGCGGCGCTCGAGCTTCTGACCGCTGCCAAACAGGCGTCGGCAGCGCTCGACACGGTTGCGACCAACACCGCATCGATTCGGCAAATCAGAAACGCCGCCCTGGGTCACGCCACGCGCCGCCTCGGCGGCGAGCCGATCCGGTCGGCGCCGCAGGGTGCCACCGCGTTGCCACCGCAGCGCCCGACCGGGTTCGACATCGTGCAGGTTCCGCGCGAAAAGCTCGTGCTCGCATTGCGGCGGGCCGAAACGAACAGCAACCCGGTCAGCGGGCCCGGCTACGAAAGACCCGCCGATCCACTGTTCGACACCTGGTTCAAGACCTTCGATGCGCTGGGCACGCGCACGCTGACGATGAGCGAAATGCAGTCGCTGGTCCGCTTGAACGTCGACTGGCAGGCAGCACCCAACGGCGTGCGCTTGCTGACCAGCTTGCCGCCGATCAAGTTCTCGAAGCGCGGGTTGATGATGCCGCACGAGTTGCATCTGTTCGCCTCCGGCTTTCGCGCGCAGGTCGGTCACAACGGCCTGGCTGTCGGGCAGGGCGGTGAATTCGGCTTGGTTGCCCGGGCGACGCTCCCGGCGTCGCATCTGGGCCGAGGCTGGGGTGACGAAGCGAAGATCCGCGACTACTGGGGTGGGCAGGTTCGGGCCGCACAAGCCAAAGCGCCGGCGAGCCAGTGGCCCGGCGCCGAACAACAGCTGCTCACGGCGTCGAATGCAGAGGTCGTCAAGAAGATCGAAGGCTACGTCGCGCAAGGCTTTTTCGGCGATCCGCGTGATCAGCAGGCGCTGCGCGGCCTCACCGATGCATTGCTCTCGAGCCAACCCGGGTCGGTGGCGCGAGAGCAGTCGGCCGATGCGCTGATCGCGCATTTCCAGGCGAGCGAGAAGCGGCTCGAAAAGGTGTCGGTCTCGGGCGCTACCGCCGAAATTCAAATGCTCCAAACCTTGAGTCGCTATTTGTCCGACAACAAGCTGAGCGTGCAGAACCCGCTCGATCAGGTCGATGTGGTCGAGGTGTATCAGCTCTACCGGCGCCTGCTCACGAACGGCGAGTTGACGAGCCGTTCGACGGTCGAGGGCTGGCTGCGGGCGTGGGGGGTTGCGAGTGCGCCGTGACACGACTCGCGATCACGATCGATTCCGAATCGCAACCCATGACCCCATGAACCCAAGAACCACGATGCACGAGAAGAACCCACCAGCGCACGTCGGTCGAGCCGCCCGTGCGTCGCGCGAGCGCACAGCGCGCCGCCTGCGCGAATCGAACAACACCGAAGCGAGCAAGCTCACCGTGAGCCTCGGTGGTGGCAAGGACGCAGACCGCGCCGCGGCCGCGATCATGGCGACGCTCGCGCAACGAGGCGAGGGCGTCGACGCGGCATCGCTCGCACGCGGCGTGCTGCTGACCCGTACCGATGCGGCCGTTCACGCCCTCACGACAGCTGCCGGCTGGTCGGCCACCGCGAAGGCGGCTGCGATCGCCGATCTGCGCCAGCGCGCGACCGAGTACGAGGCGCCGCTTTCCGCGTCTCGGGCCACGGGCGCAACTGCCGTTGGCAGCACCCCGCTCACGCGGATCGCCGACCACGTGACCCA
>JANMWQ010000200.1:0-1710 GCA_031394085.1 Rhizobacter sp.
CCCGCTCTCTACCGCATCAAGCACGCCGCGCACCACAACACCGGCAACGCCTGGTGCATCTACCCGATGTACGCCTTCGCGCACCCGATCGAAGACGCGCTCGAAGGCATCACGCACAGCATCTGCACGCTCGAATTCGAAGACCAGCGACCGTGGTACGACTGGCTGCTCGACACGCTGTGCACCCTCGGCCTGCTGGCGCAACCGCGCCCGCACCAGCACGAGTTCGCGCGCCTGAACGTGACCTACGTGATCACCAGCAAGCGCAAGCTGCGCCAACTCGTCGACGAAAAAATCGTCGACGGCTGGGACGACCCGCGCATGCCCACGATCGCAGGCCTGCGCCGGCGCGGCTACACGCCCGAGGCGGTGCGCCTGATGTGCGAACGCGCCGGCACCAGCAAGGCCGGCGGCTGGACCGACTACGCGAGCCTCGACATCGCGTTGCGCGAAGACCTCGAAGGCAAGGCACCGCGCGCAATGGCCGTGGTCGACCCGGTCAGGCTCAAGTTGACGAACTGGTCCGAGCTGTTCGGCGCGGCCGATTTTCTCGAACCGTGCACGGCGCCGGCGAACCCGCACCGGGCCGAACTCGCGCCGCGCGCGTTCAGCCTCGGGCAAGAGGTCTGGATCGAGCGCGACGACTTCGCCGAGGTGCCGGCGAAGGGCTTCTTCCGCCTGTTCCCCGGCAACCGGGTGCGGCTCAAATACGGCATGGTGATCGAATGCACCGGCTGCGAGAAAGACGCGAACGGCACGATCACGGCGGTCACCGCGACCGTGGTGCCCGACACCAAGAGCGGCACGCCCGGCGCGGATGCCGTCAAGGTCAAGGGCACGATCACCTGGCTCGGCGTGCACGACGCGCTGCCGGCGGAGTTGCGCATTTACGAGCGGCTGTTCACCGAAGCCCAGCCCGATGCCGGCGGCAAGGATTTCAAGGCCGCGCTGAACCCTGCGAGCAAGCGGGTCGCGAGCGGCTTCATCGAGCCGTCATTGGCCAACGCTCAGCCCGACGACAAGTTCCAGTTCGAGCGCCACGGCTACTTCGTCGCCGACCGGGTCGATCACACGTCGGCCACGCCGGTGATCAACCGGATCGCGGCACTGAAGGATTCCTGGAGCAAGTGACTGCCGGCCTCCGGCGATCCCCTTGCGCCCTTGCCTATTCGCCGGGCGACGCAGCGGTCGCGGCGACGAGGGTCGGCACGGCGACCGGCGGGTCGAGCAGCACGAGCTGCGGGCTCTTCAGCACCCTGGCGTACTGCACCACCGAGCTGCCGGCGTCGTAGGGCAGCTTCTGCCACGGGTTGGCGACGCGCGCGAGCAGGAACTCGACCATCTCGGTCTGGCTCGTCGGGTGGCTCAAAAAGTTCGGCGTCAGCACCCGCGCCAGCGGCACCCACGGCAGCTGGTTGCCCTGCACCGGCGGGACGCGGTCGACGAGCTCGGGCACGCGGCTGATCCACCAGTCGAGCGCGGCCCACTGGCTGCTGCGCAGCGCGAGCTCGAAGCCGCGCGGCTGCACACCGTCGTAGCTGCCGAGCCCGGCGCGCGCGGTGTGGCCCTGCGCTTCGAGCGCGCGCGCCAACGGCGTGGCCAGGTGGTCGGGATGCAGCGCGCCGAGCGGGCTGAACGCGACCTTGCCGACGTCGAGATCGCCTTGCGCGAGCCAACCGGCGAGCGGCGTGTCGAGCCCGGCGCGCACCG
>JANMWQ010000307.1:0-2867 GCA_031394085.1 Rhizobacter sp.
TCGCAAGGCCTCGCAGTTGCGGTCGTTGATGATCGCATGATGACCGGGTCGTTGCCGCAGCTGCGCGTGTTAGGGCCGCCACCGGCACGGATGATGGTGAGCATCAACTCCGGCGCTTTCGCTTGGCTTTCAAATGCAAGATTGACCGCGCTGGCACCGTCGGCCGCCTTCAAGTTCGGGTCGGCCCCGCGCGCCAGCAACTCCGCCACCGCCTGCTGCCTGAGCCGATCGACCGCGAGCATCAGCGGCGTGACCTGGTTGCGGTCTCGTGCGTTCACTTGCGAACCGGGTTCGGCCCCATGGTCCGCAATCGCTGCGCTGCTGCCGGTGGACAGTAGAGGCTCAATCAGAGTTCCGACGTAGGCAACCCTTGCGCGACGTGCCGATACTCGGACAATCTGACCATTCGCGACGACTTGGGCCACGCATCGTGGATGAACCCAAGGGTCGTCTGCAACAACAGCCAAGATTGGGCGGGCCACGAATGGGCCAACGTTGGGCCATCAATGGGCCACAAAGCAAAACGCCAACCTTTTAGGCTGGCGTTCACTACGGCGTTGGGCCGCTTGTTCTCTAGCTATTCTGTGGTTGCGAGGGCAGGATTTGAACCTGCGACCTTTGGGTTATGAGCCCAACGAGCTACCAGACTGCTCCACCTCGCGACTGAGCTTGCCAGTATAGCACAACAAGTTCGGTGGACCACCGCGACGCACTGTCACTTCACCTGGTCGCGCCCCGCGCGAATGGCGCGCGGGGCGCGCGGGGCGCACGGTGCGGTTTCGAGCTGACTGTCAGGCAGGCGCATGTCGGCGCGCCAAACGACGAAGGCCGGCAAATGCCGGCCTTCACCTTCAGGCACGTCGATCGCGGTGCCGCGATCGACCCCGTCTTACTCTGCCGTCACTACCTCGGCGGCGACTTCCGGTCGATCCACCAGCTCGACAAACGCCATCGGTGCGTTGTCGCCGACCCGGAAGCCCATCTTCAGGATGCGCGTGTAGCCGCCCGGGCGGGCGTTATAGCGCGGGCCGAGTTCGTTGAACAGTTTGGTGACGATGTCGCGGTCACGCAGGCGGTTGAACGCCAGACGGCGGTTCGCCACCGTGGCGACCTTCGCGAGGGTGATCAGCGGCTCGACGACGCGGCGCAGTTCCTTGGCCTTCGGGACCGTGGTCTTGATCGCTTCGTGCTGCAGCAGCGAATTGCACATGTTGCGCAGCATCGCCAGGCGATGCTCGCTGGTGCGGTTGAGTTTGCGGAGTCCGTGACGGTGACGCATGGTGCTGTTTCCTTTTGACTAACTTATTGACCCCAGCCGTATCAGGTACTGGGGTGTGCACATGACAAACGCTTATCGCTTGTCCAGGCCCTGGGGCGGCCAGTTCTCGAGGCGCGCGCCGAGCGTGAGCCCGCGCGATGCCAGCACTTCCTTGATTTCGTTGAGCGACTTGCGACCCAGGTTCGGGGTCTTCAGCAGCTCGGTCTCGGTGCGCTGGATCAGGTCGCCGATGGAGTAGATGTTCTCGGCCTTGAGGCAATTGGCCGAGCGCACGGTGAGCTCAAGTTCGTCGACCGGGCGCAGCAGGATCGGATCGAACTGCGTGTTGCGTGCAACCGGCGCGTCGGCAAAGGAGCTGATCTCGCCTTCGAGCTGCGCAAACACCATCAGCTGCTCGACCAGAATCTTCGCCGAGTTGCGGATCGCTTCTTCGGGCGTGATCGCGCCGTTGGTGTTGATCTCCATCACCAGCTTGTCGAGGTCGGTGCGCTGTTCGACGCGAGCCGACTCGACCGTGTAGCTCACGCGAGCCACCGGCGAGAAGGATGCGTCGAGCACGATGCGGCCGATCGACTTGGTCGGCTCGTCGCCGTAGCGGCGCATCGTGCCCGGCACGTAGCCGCGGCCCTTCTCGACCTTGATCTGCATGTCGAGCTTGCCGCCGTGCGACAGGTGCGCAATCACGTGCTCGGGGTTGATGATCTCCACGTCGTGCGGGGTCTGGATGTCGCCGGCCGTGACCGGGCCTTCGCCTTCCTTGCGCAGCACCAGCGTCACTTCATCGCGGTTATGCAGGCGGAACACGACGCCCTTGAGGTTCAGCATGATGTGAACGACATCTTCCTGCACGCCGTCGATGGCCGAGTACTCGTGCAGCACGCCAGCGATCGTCACTTCGGTCGGTGCGTATCCGACCATCGACGACAGCAGCACACGGCGCAGCGCGTTGCCCAGCGTGTGGCCGTAGCCGCGCTCGAACGGCTCGAGCGTGACCTTGGCACGGTTGCCGCCGAGCGGCTCCACATTGATGGCTTTGGGTTTCAGCAGATTGGTTTGCATTGAAGTCCTGTTCGTCTCAATACCCTCGGCTCATTACACCGATAAGGCTGACAGACACAGCGCCGGGCAAGAGATGCCTCGCTGTGTGCCCGGCAAAGCACTAGCGAGCAATAGCCTAGAAGGGGTGTCGGCGAACGCCGGCACCCCGCCGTCCTGTTAGAGCGGGTTAGCGCGAATACAGCTCGACGATCAGCGCTTCTTTGATGTCGGCACCGAACTGGTCACGGTCCGGCGCTTTCTTGAAGATGCCTTCGAGCTTGGCCGCATCGACCGAGACCCAGTCGGGCATGCCCTGGCCTTCGGCGAGCTTGACCGCATCGATGATGCGCAGCTGCTTCTTCGACTTCTCGCGCACCGCCACCACGTCACCGGCCTTGACCAGGTACGAAGGGATGTTGACCGAAGCGCCGTTCACGGTCATCGACTTGTGCGACACCATCTGGCGCGCTTCGGCGCGGGTCGAGCCGAAGCCCATGCGGTAGACGACGTTGTCGAGGCGCGATTCGAGCAGCAGCAGCAGGTTCGCACC
>JANMWQ010000309.1:0-2331 GCA_031394085.1 Rhizobacter sp.
AGGCGCTGCTGCAGTCGTCGGAAAACTTCGACCAGGCCGGCCATCACTTCGCCGACCACGGCATCCAGATCCAGGGCCTGGACATCGACGTGGCCAAGATGCTGGCGCGCAAGGACCAGGTCGTCAAACAGAACAACGACGGCATCCTGTACCTGTACCGCAAAAACAAAATAACGTTCTTTCATGGCCGAGGCTCGTTCGTGAAGGCAACGGGCGAGCGCTACGAGATCGCGGTCGCTGGCGACAAACCCGACACGCTGAGCGCCAAGCACGTGATCGTCGCGACGGGCTCTAACGCACGCGCATTGCCCGGCACCGAGTTCGACGAAAGCACGGTGCTGTCGAACGACGGTGCGCTGCGCATCGGATCGGTGCCGAAGACGCTCGGCGTGATCGGCTCCGGCGTCGTCGGCCTCGAGATGGGTTCGGTCTGGCGTCGCCTCGGTGCTGATGTGACCGTGTTGGAGGCGCTTCCGACCTTCCTCGGCGCGGTCGACGAGCAGATCGCGAAGGAGGCGCTGAAGGCCTTCACCAAGCAAGGCCTGAAGATCAAGCTCGGCGTGAAGATCAACGAGGTCAAGTCGAGCCCGGCGGGCGCGAGTCTCGCCTACACCGACGCCGCCGGCAAGGCGCAGACGCTCGAGGTCGAGAAGCTGATCGTCTCGATCGGCCGCGTGCCGAACACGATCGGTCTGAACGCCGAAGCGGTCGGGTTGAAGCTCGACGAACGTGGTTTCATCAGCGTCGACGGCGATTGCAAGACCAGCCTGCCGAACGTGTGGGCCGTGGGCGACGTAGTCCGCGGCCCGATGCTCGCGCACAAAGCCGAAGAAGAGGGCTCGGCCGTGGCCGAGCGCATTGCCGGTCAGCATCCGCACGTCGACTTCAACACCGTGCCCTGGGTGATCTACACCTCACCCGAGATCGCCTGGGTCGGCCAGACCGAACAGCAGCTCAAGGCCGCGGGGCGCGGCTACAAGGCCGGCACCTTCCCGTTCATGGCCAATGGCCGAGCGCGCGCGATGGGCGACACGACGGGCATGGTGAAGGTCATCGCCGACGACAAGACCGACGAGGTTCTGGGCGTGCACGTGATCGGCCCGATGGCGTCGGAGTTGATCGCCGAAGCGGTGATGGCGATGGAGTTCAAGGCGTCGTCCGAAGACATCGGCCGCATCTGCCACGCCCACCCGACGCTCGGCGAAGCGATGAAAGAAGCAGCGCTGGCAGTCGAGAAGCGCGCGCTGAATTTTTGACCGTGGGCGTCCGCGCGCTCTACGAGCAGACCCTCGCCGAGCGCGGCTACACCGCCGACCCGGCGCAATTGCGTGCGATCGAATCGCTCGAACGTTGCGAGAACGAGTGGGCCGACTACAAGGCGCGGCGCGGCAACGCGCTGACCAAGCTGATCGCGCGGCCACGGATCCCGCGCGGCGTGTACATGTACGGTGGCGTCGGGCGAGGCAAGAGCTTCTTGATGGATTGCTTCTTCAACGCCGTGCCGCTGCAGCGCAAGACGCGGCTTCACTTCCACGAGTTCATGCGCGAGGTGCATCGCGAGTTGACCGAGCTGCAGGGCACGGTCAACCCGTTGGCCGAGCTCGGCAAGCGCATGTCGCGGCGCTACCGGCTGATCTGCTTCGACGAGTTCCATGTGTCGGACGTGACCGACGCGATGATCCTTTACCGGCTGCTCGAATCGCTGTTCGAGAACCGCGTCAGCATCGTCACGACCTCGAACTTCAAACCCGATGACCTGTATCCGAACGGCCTGCACCGTGACCGCATCCTGCCCGCGATCGCGCTGCTGAACGACAAACTCGAGGTGGTCAACGTCGACAACGGCAGCGACTACCGGCAAATCACGCTGGCGCAGGTCGGGCTGTACCAGACTCCGCTGAATGCCGCGGCCGAAACCGCGATGACACATGCGTTCGAGCGCCTCGCCGAAGCCAAAGACGAGTCTCCGGTGCTTCACATCGAACACCGCGAGATCCGCGCTCGACGGCGTGCCGGCGGTGTTGTCTGGTTCGATTTCAGGGAGCTGTGCGGTGGCCCGCGCTCGCAAAACGACTACCTGGAGCTCGCGACCCAGTTTCATACGGTGCTGCTCTCGGGCGTGCCGGCGATGTCGCCGCGCATGGCCTCGGAAGCGCGGCGTTTCACCTGGCTCGTCGACGTGTTGTACGACCGGCGCGTCAAGCTGATTCTCTCGGCCGAGTGCGAGCCAGAACTGCTCTACACCGAAGGGCCGCTGGCGCACGAGTTCCCGCGTACCGTCTCGCGCCTGCGCGAAATGCAGTCGGCCGAGTTCCTGGCGCTGGCACGGCG
>JANMWQ010000330.1:0-1731 GCA_031394085.1 Rhizobacter sp.
GGCCGAACGGCCGGTGAAGGTCGGCGATTGGGTTTCGCTGGCGGGCATCGAAGGCGACATCCGCCGCATCAACGTGCGTGCGACCGAGATCCAGATGGGCGACCGCTCGACCGTGATCGTGCCGAACTCGGAGTTCATCACGAAGATCGTGCGCAACGTGACGCTGGCCGACCCGCTCGGGCTGGTGCAACTGAAGCTGCCGGTGCCGCTGGGCACCGACGCGCAGCAGGTGCGCGAGCTGCTGCTCGCGGCCTTCGACGCCAACGAGGACGTGCTCGCCGCGCCCGCGCCGGGCGTGATGCTCGACGGCATCGAGCACGGCCAGTTGCTGTTCAATGCGACCGGCTTCGCGAAATCGCCGCGCGTCACCGGCGGCGTGCGCAGCGCGCTGTTGTTCGACGTGCTGCAGCGGCTGCAGGAAGCCGGTATCACGCTCTCGGCACCGCCGACGATGTTCATCAACGCGCCGACTTCGGCGCCGCTGCCGGCCCTCGAATCTGCCGCTGTGCCGGCTGCGAAAGCGCCGGGGTAAGGGCCGCGCGCAAGCGCGGTGCTCGACCCCGCGAGCGGGTGTTCGGCGGTCGGCTTGCGTGGGGCACGGTCGGACGCCCTCGACGGTCTACCATCGGCGCACATCAGCAACGACAACACATCCATGTTCAATTGGCTCAAGCAGCTCGACCGCCACGTGCCAGTGCGCTATTCGGTGTGGTTGGCGTGCGCGGTCGGGGTCGTCGTGTGCGCGACCGCCTGGGTCACAGCCGGCATCGGCGGGTGGCTCGCACTCGTGTTCATGCTGCTCGTCGGCCTCGGCTTTCGCGACACGCGGCAGACGCGGCACTCGGTGCTGCGCAACTACCCGGTGATCGGGCACTTTCGCTTTCTGCTCGAATTCATCCGACCCGAGATGCGGCAGTACTTCATCGAAGGCGACAACGAGGCCGCGCCGTTCTCACGCCAGCAGCGCTCCCTGGTGTACCAGCGCGCCAAGGGCGAATCCGACAAGCGCCCGTTCGGCACCCAGATGGACGTGGGTGCGGTCGGCTACGAGTGGATCAACCATTCGCTGGCGCCGACCGTACTGACCTCGCACGACTTTCGCGTGACCATCGGCGAAGGCCGCGCGCAGCCCTACGTTGCCAGCATCTTCAACATCTCGGCGATGAGCTTCGGCGCACTCAGCGCAAACGCGATCCTGGCGCTCAACGCCGGCGCCAAACGCGGCAACTTCGCGCACGACACCGGCGAGGGCTCGATCAGCCGTTACCACAAGGAGATGGGCGGCGACCTGATCTGGGAGATCGGCTCGGGCTACTTCGGCTGCCGCCACGACGACGGCTCGTTCAGCGAATCGCGCTTCGCCGAGAACGCACTGCAGCCGCAGGTGAAGATGATCGAGTTGAAGCTCAGCCAGGGCGCCAAGCCGGGCCACGGCGGCGTGCTGCCCGGGCCGAAGGTCACGCCCGAGATCGCAGCGGCGCGCGGCGTGCCGGCGTGGGTCGATTGCGTTTCGCCGTCGCGCCACGGCGCGTTCAAGACACCGAACGAGTTGATGCATTTCATCGAGAAGCTGCGCACCTTGTCGGGCGGCAAGCCGACCGGCTTCAAGCTCTGCATCGGCCACCCGTGGGAATGGTTCGCGATCGCCAAGGCGATGCTGGAGACCGGCATCACGCCCGACTTCATCGTCGTCGACGGTGCCGAGGGCGGCACCGGCGCCGCGCCGCTCGA
>JANMWQ010000476.1:0-3860 GCA_031394085.1 Rhizobacter sp.
GGGTGCGAACCGTGCGCGGCTTCGGCTACCTGCTCGAGGCCGACGCGCCGAATGGCCAACAGCCTTAAACGCACGCTGCTGCTGTGGATGCTGGTGCCGATGCTGGCGATCGTGCCGGCGGCAGCCGCGTTGCAGTACGCATTGGTGTTGAAACCCACGCGCGAGGCCTTCGACCAATCGCTGGGCAACGCCGCGATCTCGGTCGCGAGCTTCGTGCGCTGGCAGGGCGATGCGGTCGCGTTCGACATGAACCCGCAGGCCGAACGCGCGCTGCGCACCGATCAATCCGACAGCATCTACTACGCTGTCTTCGCCCCCGACGGCCGGCAGGTGGCCGGCGACCCGCCGCTGCGTGAGCCGCGTCTCGCGCTCGCCGCCGATGCGTCAAAATTTTTCGAGACCGAGATCGACGGCGCCTCGGTGCGTGTCGTCGCGCGCGGCGTGGCATGCGGCGAGGCGGTGTGCCAGGTGCGCATCGGCGAGACGCAGGTCAAGCGCCAGCAAGTGCGCCGGCAAGCGCTGATCGGCACGCTCGTCGGCGTGCTGGCGTTCGCGCTGGCGAGCCTGCTCACCATCGTGCTGGCGACCGGCAAGGCCTTGCGCCCGCTGCAGTTGTTGAGTGCGCAGGTCGGCACGCGCTCGCTCGACGACCTGCGCGCGATCGACGCGGCCGGTACCCCGAGCGAAGTGCATGCGCTGGTCGATGCGGTGAACCGCTTGTTCGGCCGGGTGCGCCAGGGCTCGCTCGCGCAGCAGGCGTTTCTGGCCGACGCGGCGCACCAACTGCGCACGCCGCTCGCATCGCTGAAAAACGAGGCCGAGCTGGCCCTGGCCGCACCGCACCCGGCCGCGGTGCACGATGCGTTGAAGCGGCTCGATGCGGGCGCCTCGCGCGCGGCCCGCATGTCGTCGCAATTGCTCGCGCTGGCCCGCTCCGATGGGGCCGCGCAGGCGGCCATCGTGAGCGAGGCGCTCGACCTGAAGCGCCTGGTCAGCGAGGCGGCCGGCGAATGGGTGCCGTTCGCGATGAGCGCGCAGGTCGACCTCGGCTTCGAGCTCGAAAGCGCGCCGCTCGTGGGCCGGCAATTCTTGCTGCGGGAGCTGCTGGCCAACCTGATTCACAACGCGATCGCGCATGCCGGCGCGGGCGCGCGCGTGACCGTGCGCACCTTGCAGGTCGAAGGCGCGAGCGTGCTCGAGGTCGAAGACGACGGCCCGGGCATCCCGCTCGACGAGCGCGCTACTGCATTCGAGCGCTTCCGCCGCGGCAGCGCGGCCGTGGGGGCGGGAAGCGGCTTGGGTCTGGCGATCGTGAACGACATCGCGAAGGGCCACGGCGCCAGCATCAGCCTCGACGAGCCCGCCGGCGGTCGCGGCCTGATCGTGCGGGTGCGCTTTGCGGTAGCGGGCTCGGCAGCCGATGTGGCGCCCGGGGCCGCCGCATGACAGCCTCGTGTCAGGCTGGCCTCAGCGGGCAGCAAGTGCAAGCATCGATACTGAATGTGACCATGTCTCGCTTCTCTCACCCCGAGCCCTCAACGACGGCAGCGGCGGCGCGCACGCCCGCGCGCAGCACGCGTGCGGTGGGAGCCCCGCGTGCGTGCCTGGCAGCCTGGGTGATGTTGCTCGCCTGGGCGCTGTGCGGGTCGGCGCTGGCCGCGGTCGAAGACCCGCCGGGCCGGGTCGGCCGCGTCAGTCTGGTCGCGGGTTCGACCGATCTGCTCGCCGAGCCGCGCACCGACTGGGCGGCCGCTACGCTCAACACGCCGGTGGTGACCGGCACCGCGCTGCGCACCGCAACGCAGTCGCGCGCCGAAGCGCGCATCGGTTCGACCTCGCTGCAGTTGAATGGCAACACGCAGCTGCGGGTGCAGGCGCTCGACGACCAGTCGATCGTGCTCGTGCTCGAGAGCGGCAACATCGCGTTGAACCTGCGCGAGCTGGCGGCTGGCGAGCGGGTCGAGGTGCGTGCCGACGAGGCGGTCTTCACGGTCGCCGCGCCGGGCAGCTACCACTTCGGACTTGCGCCGATGCTGCATCGCTTCGAGGTGCGGGCATTCGTCGGCGCTGGCAGTTTTGCGTCGCCGACGGCCGCCGCGGCGCTGCCGCTGACCACCGGCCAGCAAGCGCAGGTCGACCCGCGCACGCTGGCCGTCATCGCCCAGGGCGACGCCCAACGCACCCGCTTCGACGAGTGGGCGGCGCAGCGTGCGCAGCGCAGCGAACGCGCGGCCGCAGGCGGCTACGTCAGCCCCGAGATGACCGGCGCCGAAGAGCTCGACGCCAATGGCCGCTGGCGGGTCGAGCCACGCGTCGGCGCGGTCTGGTACCCGAGCGCGGTCGATGCCGATTGGGCCCCGTACCGCGCCGGCCGCTGGGCGTGGGTGGCGCCCTGGGGCTGGACCTGGATCGACGATGCGCCCTGGGGCTTCGCACCGTTCCACTACGGGCGCTGGTTGTTCCTCGCCGGTCGCTGGGGCTGGGTGCCGGGCAGCTACGTGGCGCGGCCTGCGTTCGCGCCGGCGCTGGTAGGTTTTTACGACGGTGCCGGCGTGGGTGCTGCGCCGTGGGTCGGTTGGTTTCCGCTCGCGCCGGGCGAGGTCTATCGCCCCGGCTTCGCGGCCAGCGCTCGCTTTGCGCAACGGGTCAATGTCGGCATCGCCGTGGCGCCAGCGGTGGCAGCGGGCAGCTACCGCTACGCGCAGACCTCGTTCGCCGCGACGGCCATGTCGCGTGAGTCGTTCGGCAGCGCCGCGCCCGCCGCCAGTGCCGCGCGGGTGCCGTTGACGCCGGCACAGCTCTCGGGTGCCAGCGTGCTCGCGGCCCATGGCGCGCCTGCTCCAGCGCCAGTGCTCGCGCCGGCAGCGCAGGGCGCGATCGGGGCCGTCGGTGCAGCCGGTGCAGCCGGTGCACTTGGCGCAGCCGGAGCCGAGGTGCGACCGCGCGCTGCAGCGCGCGATGTCCAGCGTAGCGAGGCCAAGCGCGCACGCGTGGCCGAGCGCCGGGCCGCGGCGGAGCGCACGGGCCAGACGCGGGCGGTCGACAAGGCCTCGAATGCCGGTGCCGCGAAAGCGCGCAAGCTGCGCGCGCCCACGGCCGAACGACCGAAGCGCGCGCATCCGAATCGGCCCTGATGTTCATGAGGCCAGGCTGTTGCCTGGCGCGTCGCAGCCGAGTTCCGCGGTGAAGGTGAACCGACACTACAGTCCCGGCATGAACCTGATTCCCGACCCCGACCCGATCGAGACCGCCGAATGGCGCGACGCCTTCGCAGCACTGGTGCAGGCCCACGGCCCGCAGCGTGCCCGGCTGGTCCTCGATGGCCTCGCGCAACTCGCCCGCGCGCAGCGCATCGGCTGGACGCCCGAACTCGCCACGCCCTACGTCAACACCATTGCCGTCGACGCGCAGCCGGCGTTCCCGGGCGATCTGGCGGTCGAGGAGCGCCTCGCCTCGCTGATGCGCTGGAACGCGCTCGCGATGGTCGTGCGCGCGAACCATTCCTACGGCGAACTCGGCGGTCACATCGCCAGCTACGCGAGCGCGGCCGACTTGTTCGAGGCCGGCTTCAACCACTTCTTTCACGCCCGCACGGCATCGCACGGCGGCGACCTCGTTTTCTTCCAGCCGCACAGCGCGCCGGGTGTCTATGCGCGCGCCTACCTCGAAGGCCGGTTGAGCGAAGGCGACCTCACGCACTACCGCCAGGAACTCAGCGCACCGGCTTTTACGCAAGGGGTGGGCGCGCGTGGTCTTAGCAGCTACCCGCACCCGATGCTGATGCCCGACTTCTGGCAGTTCCCGACCGGCTCGATGGGCATCGGGCCGATCAGCTCGATCTACCACGCGCGCTTCATGCG
>JANMWQ010000520.1:0-3280 GCA_031394085.1 Rhizobacter sp.
CTGAGCGCCGTGCCGGCCGCCTCGGTGCTTGCGATGATGGGCGCGTTCGACCTCGTCGGCACCACGCTGTCGGGTTACCTCTCGGATCGCTGCGACAACCGCAAGCTGCTGTTCTGGTACTACGGCCTGCGCGGCCTCTCGCTGTTCTGGTTGCCGTTCTCGACATTCACGTTGTACGGCCTGTCGATCTTCGCGATGTTCTACGGCCTCGACTGGATCGCGACCGTGCCGCCGACCGTCAAGCTCGCCGCGCAAGAGTTCGGCAAAGAGAAGGCCGGCATGATCTTCGGCTGGATCTTCGCTGCGCATCAACTCGGCGCCGCGACCGCGGCCTACGGCGCGGGACTCACGCGCACGCTGCTGCTGACCTACAACCCCGCGCTGTTCGCGGCCGGCGCGGCGTGCCTGATTGCGGCGGCGGCGGTGTTGATGATCAGGTTGCAGGGGCCGGCCGGGGCGGTCAGCGCCGCGGCTTGACCGCGCCGTCACGTCACTTCTGCACCAGCGCCTTCTCGACCGCTGCGATCAGCGCCGCGTCGTTGGGCGTGACCTCGCTCGCGAAGCTCATCACCGGCTTGCCCTGACGATCGACCAGGTACTTGTGGAAGTTCCAAGCCGGGGATTTGCCCGTGGCCTTCGCCAGCGATGCGAACAAGGGGTTCGCCGATTTGCCGACGACCGACGACTTGCTGAACATCGGGAAGCGCACGCCGTAGGTGTTGAAGCAGAAGGTCGCGATCTCCTGACTGCTGCCCGGCTCCTGCTGACCGAAGTCGTTCGACGGAAAGCCCAGCACGACGAGGCCGCGGGGCGCGTACTTGGCCTGCAGCGCCTCCAGCCCTTCGTACTGCGACGTGAAGCCGCAGTAGCTCGCGGTGTTGACCACCAGCAGCACCTTGCCGGCGTACTGGCACAGCTGCTGTGGCTTTTCGTCCTGCAGCCGGTTGAAGCTCTGCTGCAGCAGCGCCGGGCAGCTTGCGGGTGCCGCGCTCTGGGCTTGGGCATTGCTGCCAACGGTCAGGCTTGCGTACATAAGCAACGATGTCGCGAAGATTTTCATGGTCGGCCTCCAAGTTTCGAGTGCCGATGCTGACAGACCGCGCGCTTTCTGCGATCGCAGGCCGCAAATGCCCTGCCCCGACGCAGCGAACCCGTCAGGTGCGGGCTCGCATCGCGCTGCGCGCCTGCACGAACTCGAACGCGTGGCGAACCGCCTCCTCGATTGCACGCTGGTCGTTCTCACGCTCCGACGCCGTCTGGTAGAAGGCGAAATCGACCGTGTGGCGGACGTAGCGTGGCGCAACGCGGTTCAGCGCAACGCACCCCACGTCGGCCATCAGGTCGAAGTCGAAGTGCGGGTACGTCGGGGCGATCTCGGCGATGGCCGAGAACACGGCCTGTTCCTGAAGGTTGTGAATCTCGGCGAAGGCTGCACTCATCGGTCGTCTCCCTGTTTGCGATCGCGACCAGCATGATCGGTCGCGCGCCGGTGCATGCGCCGAAGTGCGGCCGGCTTGCCCTGTTTATGGAGCGAACGGGAGCCGGCGGAGCCGATCGACCAGGCGTTTGATGGCCGATGGCGACGGCGTCTCGCACCGGGTCGACATGAGTTGCCGGTTGTGGACCGCAATCGTGTACGCTGGCGTCCTCGCAGCTCAACGAAAGGGGGTGATATGTCTTTGATCTCTTGGTCCGGAACAGACCCTCACGTTATGTAGTCGGTTCTGTATTCAGACCCGCGGGCGCTCATCACCACAGGGTGAGAGCGCCCGCGTCAATTTTGGACGTCGCTCTCGGTCGTCGCTCCGGGTCGTCACGCTGGGTCTGACCCTCTCATTGCGACACACGGTGCGCAGCATGACGAGACACGACTCCGACTCGAAAATCGCCGAGACCATCTTCGGCTTGCTCGGTCGACGCGGCGGCGATGCCACGATCTGCCCGTCCGAAGTCGCGCGTGCGATGCACCTGCAGGAGTCGGACTGGCGCGCTGCGATGCCGAGGATCAGAGCGGTCGCAGGGGCGCTGGCGCGTCGCGGCTTGCTTGTCGTCACCCGCCGAGGCGAAGAGGTCGATGCGACGAGCCAGGGCGGCCCGATCCGGCTGGGCCGTGCAGCCATCGACCGCGGGAAACCCTGAATTCTTACCCGTGCAGCGCACTCGCCTCACGCGCCAGCGCCGTGATGCGCCCCCAGTCTTTCGCCGCGACCGCATCGGCCGGCGTCAACCACGAACCACCGCAGACCTTCACGTTCGGCAGCGCCAGAAAATCGGGTGCGGTCGTGAGCGTGATGCCGCCGGTCGGGCAGAACACCACGTCGGTGAACGGCCCGGCGAATGCTTTCAACATCGCGATGCCGCCGGCCTGCATCGCCGGGAAGAACTTCAGGAAGAAGTAGCCGTCGGCGTTGGCCTGCATCACCTCGCTGCCGGTCGCGGTGCCGGGCAACAGCGGCAGACCGATGTCGCGGCACGCATTGCCGATGGTGCTGGTGTAGCCGGGGCTGACGGCGAACGTGCAGCCGGCGTCTTTCGCGGCCTGCGCGTCGGCGGCGCTGCGCACGGTGCCAGCGCCTAGGATCGCATCGGGCACGGCCTTGGCGATCGCGGCCATGCACTGCAGCGCGATCGAGGTGCGCAAGGTCACCTCCAACACACGCACGCCGCCATCGACGAGCGCCTGCGCCATCGGCACCGCATCGTCGAGCCGGTGGATCACGATCACCGGAATCACCGGGCCATGGGAGACGAGATCGAGGGTGTTCATCGGCGGGATTTCCAGCAAGTTTGAGATCAGAGCCAGGTGCAGGCACCCTGCTCGGCGCAGAACACGACGCTCAAGCCGGAAGAGCTGGCGGCGCAGGTCATCAATGCCGCCAACAAGGCGTACAACGAAAAGCAATTCCCGGTCGCGATCGAACGCTATCGCGAGTATCTGAAGACGCACGGCAACCAGAAGGACGTGACGCTGGCTCGGTACGGTTTGGCGTTGTGCCTGTTGGAACAGCCGCAGAAGGATTTCAAGGTCGCGATCGAAACGCTCAACCCCGTCGTCGGTGTGCAGGAGTTTGCCGATCGGCCGTTGGCGATGTACTACCTCGCGCTGGCCTATCGCGGACAGGGACACGACGCGCTGGCTCAAGCGGTCGCGAAGCCGAATGAAGCGGCTCAGCATCGCAACACGGCGAAGGATCAATTCACGCAGGCCAATCAGCGATTCAGTGAAGCGGTCACCGCGTTCCTTGCACGCGCCAAGACCGCTCCGCCGCCGGCCGAGTCC
>JANMWQ010000582.1:0-2235 GCA_031394085.1 Rhizobacter sp.
CCGCGCGCGCGGCGCCTGGCCGGTGATGCACAGGATCGGGATGCTGTCGGCGATGGCCGAATACAGGCCCGTGATCATGTCGGTGCCGGCCGGTCCCGAGGTGCCGATGCACACACCGATGTTGCCGGCCTTGGCGCGCGTGTAGCCCTCGGCCATGTGCGAGGCACCCTCCACGTGCCGAGCCAACACGTGCGCGATCGTGCCGCGTTCGCGCATCACCGAATACAGGGGGTTGATCGCGGCCCCGGGCACACCGAAGGCCTGCGTCACGCCCTCTTTTTCCATCACCAGGTGGGCGGCCATCACGGCTTTCATGCGTGCCATATCGTGTCTCCGGCGGGTCGTTGGGGGCTGGCGTGGATGATCTGCCTCGGGCGCGCGCATGGCTAGCGCGCGGGGCGATAAGTGCTATTCCGGGGCGGAATGCGCGCGGCTCCGGGGCATCATCGGTCCATGGACCGAATCACCGGCGTACAGCTCTTCATCCGCATCGTCGAGACCGGCAGTTTCTCGAAGGCCTCGGTCGATCTCGGTGTGACCCAGCCGACGGCCACCAAGCACGTCGCCGCCGTCGAGGCGCGTCTCGGTGCACGGCTGCTCAACCGCAACACCCGCGGTGTCAGTGCGACCGAGATCGGCGCGCTGTACTACGAGAAGTGCAAGACGATCCAGCGCGAACTGGAGGAGGCCGACAACCTCGCCTCGCTGCTGCAATCGCGCATCGGCGGGCAGCTGCGCATCAGCACGTCGGTCGCGTTCGGCCGGCGCGTGCTCACACCGATCGTGCTGGCCTTCATGCGCGAGCACCCCGAGATCACGGTCGACCTGAGCTTCGACGACCGGTATGTCGATCTGGTCGAGCAAGGGGTCGACATCGCGATCCGCATGGGGCGGCTGGCCGACTCGTCGCTCGGTGCGCGCTACCTGGCGCAGAACCCGTGGGTGCTGGTCGCTTCGCCGGCTTACCTGAAGCTGCACGCGGCGCCGACCACGCCGGCCGAAGTCGCGGCTCACCCGTGCCTGATCTACAGCACGGTGCAGGGCGACGAGCGCTGGCATTTCACAGGAACGAGCGCGGCAACGAGCGCCGGCATCGGGCCAGAGCATTCGGTGCCGGTGCGCGGCCCGCTGCGCACCAACAACTTGTCGGTGCTGCTCGAAGCGGCGCGCGACGGCATGGGGCTGGCGATGCTGCCGTGGTACGTGGCCCATGAGTCGGTGCACGAGGCCAAGGTGACGCCGTTGCTGACCGGCTTCGCGCTGCCGGTGCAGGAGATGCACGCGGTGTTTCCGTCACCGAAGTTGCTGCCGTCGAAGGTCAGCGGCTTCATCGGGTTCCTGCAGCAGCAGCTCGGCGCCGAGTGGTGGAAATCCGTGCGGGAGGCTCGTTGAGCGCCGGGCCGCCAACGGCCACGAAGGCGCTCGGGCGCGCGCCGTGATGCAGCGGGCGACAGGGCCGGATGCGACGGCCGCCTACACGACCACGGGCATTGCGCCGACACGCTGACGCTTTCGCGCGACACGGGCGGCGCGGTAGCGCCTCTAGCATTCGCGTTTTCGCAGCACTTGCCCATCGACATGTCTTTCGACTCGACCCCTCCGCGCATTCGCGTCCCCGCACGGCAGCTCGCAGCGTTTGCCGCGATCACGTTGCCGGCGCTGGCCGCGGCCCAGACCACCGTGCTGCCCACGCTCGAGCATTGCGCCGCGATCGGCGCATCCACCGACCGACTGGCCTGTTACGACAAGCTCGCCGGTCGCGCGCCAGCGCCGACCGAGTCGGCCGCGCAACAGCCCGCACCCGGTGCGCTCACGGCGCTGACCCCGCCTGCGACCTCGCTGCTCGCGCCCACCGGCGCGCCGCCGCCCGACACCACCGGCGAGAAACCCGCGACCTCTTTGTTGTCGAAATACTGGGAACTCGATGCGTCGGACAAGCGCGGCATCTTCAACTTCGTCGGCTACCAGCCGAATTACGTGCTGCCGATGCACATCACCAACCGCATCAACCGGGCGCCGCAATCGCCGACCCAGGTCGCCGTGTCGCAGCCCGACTTCCGCCGCGACGAGGCCAAGTTCCAGCTCTCATTGCGCACCAAGTTCGCGCAAGACCTGCCGCTGATCGGCGGTGACCTGTGGGGCGCGTTCACGCAGCATGCGATGTGGCAGATCTATAACGGCACCGACTCGAAGCCGTTTCGCAACACCGACTACCAGCCCGAGCTGATCTACGTG
>JANMWQ010000588.1:0-3600 GCA_031394085.1 Rhizobacter sp.
TGATGTTCGCGCTGAACGACCAGCTGCACTTCTATGCGACCGCAGGCCGCGGCTTCGAGACGCCGACGCTGAACGAACTCGCCTACCGTTCGGGCGGCGAGACCGGGCTGAACTTCGGGCTTCAGTCGTCGAAGAGCACCAGCGTCGAGCTCGGGCTGAAAGCGCGGCCGACCGGCTGGGGCGAGTTCACAGCGGCGGTGTTCCAGACCGGCACCGACGACGAGATCGTCACGCAGACCAACGTCGGCGGACGCGCGACCTTCCAGAATGCCGGTGCCACGCGCCGCATTGGCGTCGAGCTCGGCTGGTCGGCGAGCTTCTACCAACACCTGCGCGCGCAACTCGCCGCGACTGCGCTCGACGCGACCTACCGCGACGCTTTCAAGACCTGCGCTGCCATCCCCTGCAGAGCGGAGACGCAAGTCACGATCCCGGGCGGCAACCGCATTCCCGGCATCGCCCGCGGCGCGGTGTTCGCGGCGCTGAACTGGGTGCCGCCGACGGGCCTGCGCGGCGGGCTCGAGGCGCGCTACCTGACCGGCGTGCCCGTCAACGACGCCAACAACGACGCGGCGCCGCGCTACGCGGTGCTCTCGGCGAACCTCGGCTACGTCGTCAACGTCGGGCCGTGGGAGCTCGGCGGCTTCGTGCGCGGCGACAACCTGTTCGACCGCAAGTACGCCGGCTCGGTGATCGTCAACGACGGCAACGGCCGGTACTTCGAGCCCGCACTTGGCCGCACCTGGTTGGCCGGTGCCTCGGCAACGCTGAAGTTCTGAGGCGCGGCAGCATGAGCCTTCCGGTCGACAGTCAAGCGCGCTACGGCCGCGTGGCCGCCGCACTGCACTGGCTGATCGGCGCGGCGCTGCTGGTGCAGATCGGCTTCGGCTTTTTGCTCGACGAGATCGCGCCGCGCAGCACGCCGTCGCGCGGCGCGGTGATCAACCTGCACAAGTCGGTCGGCATCACGCTCGGCGTGCTGATCGTGTTGCGGCTGCTGTGGCGGCTGCGGCACCGGCCGCCGGACTGGCCAGCCGCGATGGCGCCGTGGCAGCGCCGTGCGGCGCGCCTGGGCCACGGCGCGCTCTACGCCTGCATGCTGGTGATGCCGGCCTCGGGCTACATCGCGTCCAACTTCAGCAAGCACGGCGTCAAGTTCTTCGGCATCGCCCTGCGGCCGTGGGGGCCCGACCTGCCCTCGGTCTACGACGCGTTCAACGGGCTGCACATCGTGACCGCGTTCGTCTTCACTGCGCTCATCGTCGGCCACGTGGCGGTGGCGCTAAAGCACGCGCTGGTCGACCGTGACACCGTCTTCGCACGCATCTGGCCGTGGGCGAACGCACCTGCTGCGCGCCCGCTGCGCCGCCCTTCCTGAACCTGGAAAAACCATGCAACTTCACCGCCGATTTCCGCTGCACCGACTGCTTGTTTCGCTGACCCTGGCCGGCACCGCCGCCTTATCCACGACCGCAATCGCGGCGCCATTCGCCTACGTGCCCAACGAAGGCTCTGGCAACCTGAGCGTGATCGACACCCAGACCGACCAGGTCGTCTACGAATTGCCGGCCGGCAAAAAGCCGCGCGGTACCGTCATCAGTCTCGACGGCAAACGCGCCTATGTGAGCGACCAGCCGGGCAACCGGCTCGTGATGCTCGACCTGGCCAAGCGCGAGGCTGCGGGCGTGATCGACCTCGGCGAATCGCCCGAGGGCCTGGGCATCTCGCCCGACGGGCGTTGGATCGCTGCGGCGATCGAGGAGTCGAACGAGGTGGCGTTCGTCGAGACCGCGACGAACCGAAAAGTCTTCGTCGTCAAGGTGCGTGGCAAGAACCCGGAGCACGCGGTATTCAGCCCCGACGGCAAGCTGCTGTTCGTGAGCGCCGAAGACGGCGGCGCGGTCGACGTGATCGACTTCGGCAAACGCGCGCAGGTCGCGCAGATCGCGGTCGGCGCACGGCCGCGCGGCATCGGCTTTTCGCCCGACGGCACGCTCGCCTACGTAGCCGCCGAGAACTCGAGCGAACTGTTCGTGATGGACACGCGCAGCTTCGCGGTCGTCGCCAAGCTCAAGGCTGGGCTGCGCGCCAACGGCATCGCGGTGCACCCCGACGGGCAGCGCGTTTATGTCTCGAACGGCGGCGACGCATCGGTCTCGGTGTTCGACACCGCGAGCCGCACGATCGTCGCCACGATCGGCGTCGGCCAGCGCCCCTGGAACATGGCGCTGACGCCCGACGGCAAAAAGCTCTACGTCGCCTGCGGCCGCTCCGGTGCGGTCAGCGTGATCGACACCGAGCGCAATGCAAAAATCACCGACGTGACCGTCGGCAAACTGCCTTGGGGCGTGGCGATCCGTTGACCCCGCACCGCACCGCCCGTGCCACCGCCAGGAGAACAGCCTTGGACATCCGACCACGCCGACCGAACGCCGGCAGCGAACCGTTGCAGCCGTTTTTCTCGACCCCGCAGCAGCGCCTCGCGCTCGCGCGGCAGCGCTATTTCGAGGACGGCATGCGGCCCTCGGGGCTGGTCAGCGAGGGCGTGATCCAGTCGTGGTCGCGCTGCGTGCAGAGCCGCCGCGACCCGGTCGATCGCATCGCGTTCAACCCGGTCACGCCGAGCCGCGTGCACTCGGCACTGGCACGCAGCCAGGTGCTGCTGCAGGCGGCGGCGACCGACCTCGACCAGCTCGAACACACGCTCGCCGGCACCGCCTGCACGGCGATCCTGACCGACCCGCACGGCGTGGTCGTGCACGCGACCCGCTCGGCCGCCGACCACGGCGAAACGCTGCTGCCGCTGGCACGCCGCATCGGCGTGAACCTCGACGAAGAACACATCGGCACCGGCGCACCGGGCATCACGCTGCGCACCGGCCAGGCGTGCCTGGTGCTCGGCGGCGAACACTTCTACGGCCACCTGCAGGTGCTGCACTGCGCCGCCGCACCGATCCGCGACGTGAGCGGGCGCATCGCCGCGGTGCTCGACCTCACCTCCGAGGGCCGCGCCTTCGGCTTCGACGCCGGCGCCGTGGTGGCGCTGTACGCGACCACGATCGAGAACCAGTTGCTGCGCGCGCAATCGCGCGAGCACATCGTCGTGCACCTGCAAACCACGCCGGCGCTGCTCGGCACACCGATGGAAGGCCTCGCCGGGCTCGACGCGAACGGGCGCATCGCGTGGGTCAACAACGTCGGCGCGCGGCTGCTCGGCGTGGCGCAGGGCGACACGGGGCTGCATGCCGACGAGGTTTTCGGCATTGCCGCGCAACGGCTCGCGCTGCTGACGCGCTCCGCGAATGCCACGCTGCACCGTTTGCCGAACGGGCTGAACGTGTGGATCGCGGCGCGCATGCAAGCGCGCGACGGCGCCGGGCCGCTGTTCCAGATGCAGATGCCGGTGAAGGCGCAGGCCGCGTCGGTGCCGGTCGAAGCCTGCGCAGCCGTTGCGTTGGCGTCAACGCCATCGACATCGGTCGGCACGCTGCGCGACAGCGACCGCCACCTGATCGTGCAGACGTTGCAGGCCTGCGAGGGCAATGTCTCGAAAGCGGCGCGCCGACTCGGCGTCTCGCGCGGGCTCGTCTACCGGCACCT
>JANMWQ010000639.1:0-4783 GCA_031394085.1 Rhizobacter sp.
AGGCGCTCGATGGCGGTGTCGCGCATGTAGCCCATGCCACCGTGGAACTGCTGGCAGGTGTGCACCACTTCGTTGACGAGCTCACCGGTCAGCGCCTTCAGCATCGAGACCTGCTGCACCACGTCGTGCTTCTGCGTAACGCGCCACGCGCAGTCGTACATGAAGGCGCGCGCCGCGTGCACCTTGGCGTCGAGCATCGCGAGGCGCTGGCGGATCGTCTGCTTCTCGAACAGCGGCGCACCGAACGCCTGGCGCTGGCGCACGAAATCGAGCGTCATCTTCAGCGCCTGCGTGCAATGGCCGACGGCCATCGCGGCGAGTGCGATGCGCTCGGTCTGAAAGTTCTGCATCACCGAATAGAAGCCTTTGTTTTCCTCGCCGAGCAGGTTGGCGGCGGGGATGCGGCAATCGTCGAACACCAGCTCGGCGGTGTCGGACGAGAGCCAGCCTGACTTCTTCAGCGCGCGGCCGACCGTGAAGCCAGGTGTGCCTTTCTCGACGATGAACATCGACATGCCATGGCGCGCTTCGCTGGCGCTCTGTGAAGTTTTGGCGGCGATGAAGTAGAGGTCAGCGTGAACGCCGTTGGTGATGAAGAGCTTGGTGCCGTTCAAGACCCAGTTGTCGCCATCGCGCTTCGCGCTGGTCTTGATGCCGGCCACGTCCGAGCCCGCGCCCGGCTCGCTGATGCCGACCGCGGTGATCTTGCGACCCGCGATCACGTCGGGCATGTACTTGTCGAGCTGCGCTGCCGTGCCGGCGTGGTGCAGGTGCGGGCTCGCCATGTCGGTGTGCACGAGCACGGTGATGATGAAGCCGCCGAAAGTCGATTGCGACAGCGCCTCGGCGAACACGAGGTTCGTCAGCGCATCGGCCTCGGCGCCACCGAACGCGCTGCCGTACATCAGGCCGAACAGCCCGGCACCGCCCATCTTTCGCAGCACCTCGCGCGGCGTGAAGCCGGCGTCTTCCCACGCCAGCGCGTGGGGCTCGACCTCGCGTGCGATGAAGCGCGCGATCTGCTCGCGCAGCGCTTCGTGTTCGGGCTTGATGTAGATGCTGTCCATGCTCGGCCCCGGCCTGATGTTTCGCTGTCAGTGTTGCCAGCCGCGCAACCCGCGCAGCGACTCGAACGCGTCGAAATCCTTGTCGCGGTGCAGCAGGGCGTAGTCGCGTTCGATGCAGAAGCTCGCGACAAGCACGTCGATCGGGCCGCGCACGGTGACGCCTTGCGCGCGCAGGCTGCGGTAGTGGGCCGATGCGGCGAGCGCCAGTTCATGCCCGGCAGTTTCCTCGACCGACAGGGACTCCATCAACTGCTTGGCCTGGCGGTGATCACGCTCGTGGCGGAAGCCGCGCAAGACCTCGAACAACACGAGGTCTGGAACGACGATGCGGACCTCGCCGTTGTCGAGCAAATGGTCGAGCAATGCGGACGCAGGCGTGTCCTCGTCGTTGAAGAAATCGATCCACACCGACGAGTCAACGACCAGCACGACGCTTGCTCGGCGGAGTCGGCTTCACAGTCGGAGATGCCTCGCGGGCAACGCGCTTCGACTTGGGCCGCCCGGCGGGCAGCGCTTCCGACACCATGAGCGCGGGCGCGGGCGATTCGGGTTGGGTCCAGTCGATCGACTCGTCACCCTCCCATTTGAGCTTGCCGCGCCACTTGAGGATCTCCCGGTAGGCGACCTGACGCGCGAGCAATTTCAACCCGGCCTCCACAGCTTCCTTCTTGGTCTGATAGGGCCCGGCCTTCATGGCTTGGCTCATCAAGGCGTCGTCGATATCGATGTTGGTGCGCATGATGTGTATACGAATATGTAAATGCACACAGTGTACACAACTACATCCGGAACACGCCGAACTTCGCGTCCGGGATCGGCGCGTTCAGGCTCGCCGAGATCGCGAGCGCGAGCACCGTGCGCGTCTGCGCCGGGTCGATCACGCCGTCGTCCCACAGGCGTGCGCTGGCGTAGTACGGGTGCGCCTGGGTGGCGAACTGGTCGAGGATCGGCTGCTTGAACGCGGCCTCTTCGTCGGCACTCCACGCGCCGCCCTTGGCTTCGATGCCATCGCGCTTGACGGTCGCGAGCACGGCCGCGGCCTGCTCGCCACCCATCACGCTGATGCGCGCGTTCGGCCACATCCACAAGAAGCGCGGCGAGTAGGCGCGCCCGCACATGCCGTAGTTGCCGGCGCCGAAGCTGCCGCCGATGATCACGGTGAACTTCGGCACCGTCGCGGTCGAAACCGCGGTCACCATCTTCGCGCCGTGCTTGGCGATGCCCTCGGCCTCGTACTTCTTGCCGACCATGAAGCCGGTGATGTTCTGCAGGAACACGAGCGGGATCTTGCGCTGGCAGCACAGCTCGATGAAGTGCGCGCCCTTCATCGCCGACTCGCTGAACAGCACGCCGTTGTTCGCGACGATGCCGACCGGCATGCCCTCGATGTGCGCGAAGCCGGTGACCAGCGTCGCGCCATAACGCGCCTTGAACTCGTCGAACTCGGAGCCATCGACGATGCGCGCGATGATCTCGTGCACGTCGTAAGGCTTCTTGGTGTCGACCGGGATCACGCCATGCAGTTCGTCGGGCGCGAACAGCGGCGGGCACGGCGCGACGAGTCGCTGGCCATGTGCCTTCGACCAGTTCAGGTTCGCGACCGAGGCGCGCGCGATCGCGAGCGCATGCGTGTCGTTCTGCGCGAGGTGATCGGCCACGCCCGACAGCCGCGTGTGCACGTCGCCACCACCGAGCTCTTCGGCGCTGACGATCTCGCCGATCGCCGCCTTCACGAGCGGCGGGCCGGCGAGAAAAATCGTGCCTTGGTTCTTGACGATGATCGACTCGTCGCTCATCGCCGGCATGTAAGCGCCGCCCGCCGTGCACGAGCCCATCACGACTGCGATTTGCGGAATGCCCTGCGCGCTCATGTTGGCTTGGTTGAAGAAGATGCGACCGAAGTGCTCACGGTCGGGGAACACCTCGTCTTGATTCGGCAGGTTGGCGCCGCCACTGTCGACGAGGTCGATGCACGGCAGGCGGTTCTGCATCGCGATCTCTTGCGCGCGCAGGTGCTTCTTGACCGTCACGGGAAAGTAGGTGCCGCCTTTCACGGTGGCGTCGTTGCAGACGATCATGCACTCGACGCCCGAGACGCGGCCGATACCTGCGATCAGCCCCGCGCCGGGCGCGTCGTTGTTGTGCATGTTCAAGGCAGCCAGCGGCGCGACTTCGAGAAACGGCGTGTCGGGGTCGAGCAGCATCTCGACCCGGTCGCGCGGCAGCAGCTTGCCGCGCGCGAGGTGCTTGGCGCGCGGCGCCTCCCCGCCGCCCTGGCCGATCTTCGAAAGCTTCGCGTTCAGGTCGTCGACCAGTGCCTGCATCGCCGCGGCGTTGGCCTTGAAGTCTTCGGAGCGGGCCTTGAGTTTCGAGGCGAGTGCGGGCATGCAGGCTTTCGTGTCGACACGTCGCGAGTTGACGTATACGTCAATTGTAGGGGCCGGGCCAGCGCCGGGCCGCCCCAAGCGGCCGGCTTCCCTGGCGGACGACGCCGAGGGCGTCTCGAGGCCGTCGTTTTCTAGAACGGCCCCTTCTCCAGCCAGCGCTCGATCATCGGCCGGCGGTCGTTGCCCCAGAACGGCTCGCCGTCGATCATGAAAAACGGCGCGCCGAACACGCCGAGCGCGATCGCGGCGTCGTTCGCGGTCTTCAGCGCGGCCTTCCAGTGCGGATCGTTCCACACGTCTTGCGCCTGCGAGCCATCGAGGCCGAACTCGACGCTAAGCGCGCGCAGCGCGGCGGCATCGCTCAGATCGACGCCACGCGCGAACAGCGCGCGCAGCGCATGCCGTGCCCAGTCGCGTGCGCGCATCGGGTTGCTCGCATTCAGCCACCAGAAGATGCGCGCGGCGTTTTGCGTGGCAATCGGGAACTTCGCCGGCATCTTCAGCGGCACGCCAGCGAAGCGCGCCGAGCGCTCGAAATCGAGCATCGTGTACTCGCGTTTGAGCGGGTACGACACGGGGCTCTTGATCTCGGTGACAGCAAACGTCGCGCCGAGCAGCATCGCGCGCCACACCACCGTGCGACCGTGGCGTGCGGCCAGCGCCTCGATCCACTCGGAGGCGATGTACGAGTACGGCGACGAGAAGTCGAAGTAGAAGTCGATCGGTTTGTGCGCAGCGTTCATGCCGACAAGGCTACTGCGCCGCCACCGACGTGGGCTGGGCACTTTCCCGGAGCGGCGGTGCGTCGGGGTAGAGCGTGCGCAGCGCGTCGACGGCCGCTTCGCGCACGATCGACACGAGCGCGGCGGCGATCAGGTGAGCGCCTTCTGGTTCGCCGGCCTCTCCTTTACCGCCTTCACCTTGCGCGTCGCGCTCTTGCCAAATCACCGCCAGCGCCTCGCGGTGCGGCGCCAGTGCTTGCTGGATCACCTCGCGCCAATGCGGCGGCGATTCGCCCTGCGCCCACTCGCCGCGGCCGCGGCCGATGTGGGCCACGGCGAGGTAGCGCAGCAGCGCAGCTTCGAGCAACTGGTCGAGCGCCTCGGCATTCCACGCGACGAACGACCGGTCGGTGCCGCGCACCAGGTTCACGCAACGCGCGAGGCCCGCCGCGCCGAGCGCGCCGATCAGGCCACCGGCGAGCAGGCCGCCGCCGAGCGTGAGGCCGCCGCTGAGGATGTCGGCCTTCAACCCGACCAGCGCGCCGCTGACCATGCCGCCCCACAGCGCGGCCTTGCCTTCGTCCATGCGCAGCCGCGTCTCGAAGTG
>JANMWQ010000684.1:0-1908 GCA_031394085.1 Rhizobacter sp.
CTTGTCGGTCGCGAGCCCGCCCAAGAAGCCGGGCAAGCGCATCCAGGTGCGCAAGTCGGGCGTGCACGGCAAGGGCGTGTTCAGTGCGGCCAAGCTCAAGAAGGGCGAGGTGCTGATCGAGTACCTCGGCGAGGTCATCACGTGGAAGGAGGCGCTGCGCCGCCACCCGCACGACCCGAAAGACCCCGACCACACGTTCTACTTTCACATCGACGACACGCATGTGATCGACGCGAAATTCGGCGGCAACGCGGCGCGCTGGATCAACCACGCCTGCACGCCGAACTGCGAAGCCGACGAGATCGACGGTCGCATCTTCATCAAGGCGCTGCGGGGGGTCGCACCCGACACCGAGCTGTTCTACGACTACGGCCTGATCATCGACGAGCCGTACACGAAGAAGCTCAAGAAGCAGTTCGAGTGCCGCTGCGGCACCGAGAACTGCCGCGGCACGATGCTCGCGCCGAAGAAGCGCTGAGCCGCGACGCGCGCGAAACGATGCCCGATCGACCCGCCATCCACTGGGGCGCCGAGGCGCTGTGGGAGCAGCTCGTGCCGCTGCTGCCGGGATTGAGCGTCGAGGTCGTGCACCGCCTGATCTCGACCAACACCGCGCTGCTCGAACGTGCCCGCACCACGCCCGATGCCCGCGCCGATGCCCGCGCACAGATCGATGACGTGATCGTGCGCCGCAGTGTCGAGAGCGGCGCGTTCGGCCGCCGCGCGGTCGACTTCCAACCCTGCCTGCTGGTCGCCGAGCACCAGAGCGCCGGGCGCGGCCGGCAAGGTCGGGCCTGGCAATCGGCGGCCGGCGCATCGCTGACCTTCTCGCTCGGCTTGCCGTTGGCGGCCGCCGACTGGTCGGGCCTGTCGCTCGCGGTCGGCGTCGCGCTCGCCGAGGCGCTCGACCCCGCCACGGCCGACGCACCCGGCCCGCACATCGGCCTGAAGTGGCCGAACGACCTCTGGCTGATGGACGGCCCGCTGGCCGCCGGCCCGCACGGCCGCAAGCTCGGCGGCATCTTGATCGAAACGGTGGCCGCCGGCGGCGTTGCCGGCTCGAAGCGGCTCGTGATCATCGGCATCGGTCTGAACGTGCTGCCGTTCGAGGCGACCGAGGCCAACACCGGCTTCGCGTCGCTGCACGAGCTCGATGCGGCGACGAGCGCACCGGCCGTGCTCGGCCGCATCGCGCTGCCGCTGGTGCAGGCGCTGCAGCAGTTCGAGCGCGAGGGGTTCACAGCCTTTGCCGAGCGCTTCGCGGCGCGCGACCTGCTGCGCGGCCGCGCGGTGCGCACGACCCTGCCCGAGGTGCCCGAGGGCATTGCCCGCGGCGTGTCGGCGCAGGGTGCGCTGCTGGTGCAGTCGGCGACCGGCATCGCCAGCGTGTCGAGCGGCGAAGTCAGCGTGCGGCTCGCGGCCGACGCATGAAGGCGCCGCCGTGCTGCGCGCGCTGATCGGCGTGCTGCTCATCGCGAACCTCGCGTTCTTCGCGTGGACGCAAGGCTGGCTCGATTCGGTCGTCGGCGTGCGCTCGATCGGCGACCGCGAACCCGAGCGCCTGCTGCGCGAGGTGCGGCCCGAGTTGATCCGCATCCTGCCAGCCGACGCCGCGAGCGCGGTGGCCGGCGCGGCCGGCGAGGCGGCGGCGAACGCCCTCGCGTGCTTCGAGGCCGGCCCGTTCGCCGATGCGGAGATCGCAGCGGCCCAGGCCGCCGCACAAACCGCGCTGCCCGTCGGCAGTTGGGTCACGGTGAAGACCGACCAGCCCGGTACCTGGCTCGTCTACATGGGCCGCTACGCCACGCGCGAGGCGCAGACGAAGAAGGAAGACGAGTTGAAGCGGCGCAAGCTGCCTTACGAAGAAATCGGTGAGCCCCCGGCGCTCGCGCCGGGCCTCGCGCTCGG
>JANMWQ010000732.1:0-7872 GCA_031394085.1 Rhizobacter sp.
GTCTTGCGCCTTGCCGTGCGAGAAGTTCATGCGCACCACGTCGACCCCGGCGCGGATCATGCGCTCCAGCACCTCGGGAGAATTGGAGGCGGGGCCGAGCGTGGCGACGATCTTGGTGGCGCGGGGCATGGGCAAAGTCTCGGATGATTGTTGTGCTCGCGATTATCGGAGCGCCACGCACGTTACAGCGCGGTTACGCGCCGAATGCGCGGGAATGAGCGTCATGCCGGTGCGCGCGGCGCCCGCGTCGGCAGGCAACCTACGCGTCGCCGAAGGCCCGCGCGAACGCCTCTTCGACCGTCGCCGAGACCCCCTCGGCCCGCAAATCGCCGAGGGCTTGCGGCGCCAGCCCCGCGGCCAGCAACGCATCGAGTTGCGCACGCCTTGCGGCCACGTCCGGCCATCGCACCTCGCCGCGCTGCGCGTAGCTCGCATCGACATGCCCGGTCAACCAGGCGGCGTCGCGCAGCCGCCCCTGGCGCGCCGCGTTCAATGCCAGCGGCTCGATCAGTCGAAAGCTGAAGCCTTCGTTGCGGGTCAGCTGCAGCGCTCGGCGCGCCATTTCGATGGCCTCTTCGGCCTTGCCTTGGTCGATGAGCACGCGAACCCGCGTGTCCACCACGTGCGCGAGGCGGTAGCGTGTGCCGGGCCTGCTTTCAAGCCAGGCCAGCGCTTCGCGCGAGTGGGCGTCCGCGGCGCCGACCCGGCCGAGCGCCAGTTCGCAGTCGACCACGGTATCACCCGTGGTCGACATTCCATGCATGGGCATGCCTGCCTCGTGGGCGATGCGGGCTTGCGCTTGCGCCGATGCCAGCGCCTCTTCGCAACGGCCCTGCGACATCAACCATCGGTAGCAGGCCCAGCGAAAATACAAACGCGGCACCGTCGCATGCGCGGGTTCGATGCGACGCGCCTCGCTGACCGCGGGTTCCAGCAACGCACCCATGCCGAGTCGCGCGCCAATGGCGATCTGGATGCTCAGGCACCAGTACCGCTTCGCGTCGTCGTTCAGCTCGGCGTACAGCGCCGCGGCGCGCACTGCCGCGTCGTAACTCACGGCGTGGCCGGGGACCGCGCCCAGGTCCGCCAGCATCGCCCAGAATCGCACTGCCGTTTGCGGCGGCGTGGCCGCACCGATGCGCGAGCGCAGCGTCAGCGTGCGCTCGAAGGCCTCGGTCTCACCGCTGGCCGCGCTCAGCACATGTCCGGCCAGTGCGCCGAGCTCGATTGCCAGGTCGTCCAGGTGCGCCGCACTGTCGCGGCCCTGCTCGAGCCAGTCGAGCGCCGCGCGCACGTTGTCGACTTCGAGCGCCAGCTGTGCGCTTTCCGAAGGGGTGAAGCGGTCCTGGATGGCGCGCTCCTGCGCAGCGATCAACAGCACCATCGCCTGCACATGGCGTTGCAAGGTGGCTTCGGTTTCGCCGGCGGTGCCAAGCCGTTCGAGCGCGAAGAGCCGCGTCGTTTCCAGCATCCGGTAGCGCGGCAGCGGGTCGCCTTCGGCCAGCACCATCGACTTGTCGACCAGCGCGCCGAGGTGCTCGAGCACGTCCCAGTCGTCGATTGTGTCGTCGTGCGCCACATGCTGTGCCGCTTCGAGCGTGAACCCGCCGGCGAACACGCCGAGCCGCCTGAAAACGGCCTGCTCCGCGGGGCTCAGCAGACCGTGGCTCCAGTCGAGCGCGGCGCGCAGGGTCTGGTGGCGGCGCAGCACGGCGCGGGCCCCACCGGTCAGCACGTTGAAACGCTCGTTAAGCTTGGCGCGCACGCCTTCGATGCCGAGCAGCGGCAGCCGGGCCACAGCGAGTTCGATGGCGAGCGGGATGCCGTCAAGGCGGCGGCAGATCTCGACCACCGCGTCGACGTTTTTCGCGGTGATCTCGAAGCGCGTTTCGACCGCCCGGGCACGGGCCAGGAACAAGGCACCCGCACCGCTCGCGGCCACGGCTGCGGGCAACAGACCAGTGCCTGCGTTGGTGCCGGCATCGGGCAGCGTCAGGGTGCCGAGCCGGTAGATGTGTTCTTCGGTCATTTTCAGAACCTCCTGACTGGTCACGAGCAGGCGAATCGCGGAGTCCGGCGCTGCCGAAGCGCACAGGGCCGCCGCGAAGCCCGCCACCGCGTCGAGCACGTGCTCGCAGTTGTCCAGCACCAGCACGGCGCTTTGCCCGCGCAGGTGCGCCAGCACGGCTTGCGTCGGATCGCGGCCGGCCGACAATTCGAGGCCGAGCGCGACGGCCACGGTGGCCGGCACCAGGGCGCCCCGGTTCAGCGGCGCGAGTTCGATCCACCAGACGCCGCCCGCAGACCCGGCCAGCGCCTGCGCCGCCACCGCCTGCCCGAGTCGGGTCTTGCCGATGCCGCCGGCGCCGGTCACGGTGACGATCGGGTGCTGGTTCAGCAGCGACGCCACGGCCGCGAGGTCTTCGGCACGTCCGTACAAAGGTGGCAGATGCGGCGGCAGATTGGTTCGAGGCTCGCGGGCGTCGAGCTCGGCCCGGTTGCCGGCCGGCCCGGCATCCGCGGCATTTGCAGCGCCAGGCAGCGCGATGTCGGCGCCGTCGTCTGCATTGGGGAGCCCGCCCAATTGCGTGACAGGGAGCGCGAAACGGTAGCCGCGCCCCGGTACGGTGGCGATGGCCGGAAAACCCAGCAGCTTGCGCAGCATGACGATCTGCACGTTGAGGTTGTTTTCTTCGACGACGAGGCGCGGCCAGGCGATGTCCATCAGCTCGTGCTTGGACAGCACCCGGTCGCTGCACTGCACCAACGCGGTGAGCACGTCGAACGCGCGTCCGCCGAGCTTGAGCGGCTGGTCGAGGGCGAGCAATGCGCGGCGCTCCGGCAGCAGCCGAAAGTGACCGAACGAATAGCTCAGTTCCATGCCATCGACCCGCAGTGCGCGCAAGTCACACGCCAGGTCATGGTAGCGATGCCGGCACGCCATGCGTCCGGCAAGCCATCGCTTTAATGATTCTTAAGGTTCGGCGCAATGACGCGCCGGCGACCACGGCAGACCATGCGGTCCAGCTTGCAAGAAACGGTCAACCCCACACCGCCACGGCAGGTTTCCCAGTCCATTCATCACATCGCATGGAGATCACATGAACACCACGTCATTCAAGCCGACTCTCGTCGCGGCCGTCCCAGCCCTCGGCCTCTTCCTGCTGTTTCAGGCCTGCGGCGGCAGCGACGACGCCGCCGCCCAGCAATCGGCGGCCGACCCCGTTGAAGGCGTATGGGAGGCCGTCGCCACGGTCCGCGACTGCACGAGCGGCGCGGCGCTCGCGACGTTCCGCGGCTCGCAGGTCTTTCACCGCGGCGGCACCCTGACCGACACCAACAGCGTGCCGCCGACCACGCGCGGCCCGGGTTTCGGCACCTGGACACGCAACGACTCGACCTACACCGGCAAGTTCCGCCTCTACACCTACGACACGGCCGGCGCGCTGTCGGGCACGATGCGCGTCACCCGCACGTTCACGCTGTCGGCGGATGGCGCTACACAGAACTCGACCAACACGTCGCGGGCCGAAGACCTCGCCGGCGCAGTGATTCGCACGGGCTGCTCCACCGACGTCGCGACCCGGGTGTTGTGACGGGTCGGCGGCGACCGCATCACGCGCCGCCCGGACGTCGCGATCCGCGACGCTTCCTAGCCGTTTGCGCGTCTTTGCAAAATCTCGAACGCCGGCAGCGTCTTGCCTTCGAGCACCTCGAGGAACGCGCCGCCGCCGGTTGAGATGTAGCCGATGTCTTTTTCGATGCCGTACTTCGCGATCGCCGCGAGCGTGTCGCCGCCGCCGGCGATGCTGAACGCGCTCGACGCGGCGATGGCCCGCGCGATGGTTTCGGTACCACCGGCGAATGCCTCGAACTCGAACACGCCGACCGGGCCGTTCCAGACGATCGTGCCGGCGCGCGTCAGCTGATCGGCAAGCAACTTCGCGGTCTGCGGGCCGATGTCGAGAATCAGGTCGTCGGGCGCCACATCGGCCGCAGCCTTCACCGTCGCGACCGCATCGGCCTTGAACTCTTTCGCGGTGACCACGTCGGTCGGGATCGGCACGGCCGCGCCGCGCGCCTTCATCGCCGCGATCACCGCCTTCGCGTCGTCGATCAGGCTCGGCTCGGCCAGGCTCTTGCCGATCGGCAGCCCCGCTGCGAGCATGAAGGTGTTGGCGATGCCGCCACCGACGATCAACTGGTCGACCTTCGAGGCGAGTGCCTGCAGGATGCTCAGCTTGGTAGAGACCTTGCTGCCCGCGACGATCGCGACCAGCGGCCGCTTCGGGTTCGCGAGCGCCTTCGTGATCGCATCGATCTCGGCGGCGAGCAGCGGGCCGGCGCAGGCAATCGGCGCGTACTGCGCGATGCCGTAGGTCGAGGCCTCGGCGCGGTGCGCGGTGCCGAACGCGTCGTGCACGAAGATGTCGCAGAGCGCGGCCATCTTCTTCGCGAGCGCCTCGTCGTTCTTCTTCTCACCCTTGTTGACGCGGCAATTCTCGAGCATCACGAGCTGGCCCGGCTTCACGCTCACGCCGTCGACCCAGTTCGCGATGACCGGAATGTCGCGCCCCATCAGCTCGCCCATGCGCTTGGCGACGACGCCGAGCGAATCCTCGGGCTTGAACGCGCCTTCGGTCGGCCGGCCGAGGTGCGAGGTCACCATCACCGCGGCGCCGGCTTTCAGCGCGAGTTCGATGCACGGGATCGACGCGCGGATGCGCGTGTCTTCGGTGATTTGGCCGGCGGCATCGAGCGGCACGTTGAGGTCGGCGCGGATGAACACGCGTTTGCCTGCCACTTTGCCTTGGGCTGCGAGGTCTTCGAATCGGAGGACGTTCATGGTCGGTGGGCTCGGGAGTCGATAAGGGGGTTGGCGGTGCCGCTCACCAACCGAGGCCGGTGCGCAGCGCGACCATCACCAGCGTGCCGGTGACGATGGTGCCGAGGATGCCACGGCGCCAGAAGAAGTAGGCGGTGGCCGCGAGGGTGGCGTAGATGCGCGCGTCTTTAAAAGAGTCGATCAGGTGGCCCTGCGTCATCACTACCTCGGGCGCTACGACGGCCGCGAGCGCCGCCAGCGGCGCGTAGCGCAGGCCTTGCTTCAACCACGCGGGCATCGGCAGTTCGCGTTTCGGGTACAGAAAGAAGCCACGCGTGCCGATCGTGATGACCGCCAGCCCGAGGATCGCCAGCACCGTCTCCCAAGTGCCCATCATGTGTTGTCCTCCACCGGCTTCACCACGGCCGGCGTGGTGTGGTCCATCAACAAGCCGACGGCGACCGCCGCTGCGATCGCGACGACCACGTTGAGCTTGAGCGGCAGCGCCGCCGCCGCGACCGCCGCGGCACTCGCTACGCCGGCCGCGACCCAGCTGGCGCGGTCCGACATCAGCGAGTACATCAGCCCGAGCAGCGCGAGGATGCCGGCGAACCCGAAGCCCCATTCGGTCGGGATCGAATCGGCGAGCAATATGCCGGCCAGCGACGGGATCTGCCACGCCGGCCAGTTCGTTGCCACGCCGCCCCAGAAGTACGGCTCCTGCGCCGGCGCGGGCCGTGGCTCGGGAAAGCGCGCCATGAAGATCACGTAGTTCAGGTCGGCCGTGAAGTAGCCGCGCAGCATGCGCTGCCAGCGCGGCAGGTGCGACCAGTACGGCCGCCATTGCGCGCTGAAGATGAGAAAGCGCAGGTTCACGCACAACGCGATCGCCCAGACCGTCCAGATCGGCGCGCTCGACACCAGCATCGGCAGCACGGCGAGCTGCGCACTGCCGGCGAAGACTGTCAGCGACATCAGAATGGCAAGCGGCGGCGGCATGCCGCTCTTGGCCATCGCCACGCCCGTCACCAGCCCCCAGGCCGCGATGCCGAACGACACGCCGACCATGTCGCGCGAGCCACGCGCGAATTCGGGATCGCGCCAAATCGGGATGGGCCGGGAGGGCCCGGCCTTGGGGGCAACGACGCCTTCTTCACTCATTCGGACGATTGTCCTATGAGTGAATCGACTCACTGTTTGCTGACGCTGCCGCGGCCGGCGATCGAGGATTTGACGGCCGCATCGCCGACGTACTTCACGTTGCCCACGCCTGCGATCGACACGGTCAGTGTCTTGCGCGCCGTCACATCGGCATCACCGCTGCCGGCGACGTTGAGGGTCACGTCGTCGGCTTCGAGCGCGCGCGTGTCCACGTTGCCGCGGCCCGAGATCGCCACGCGCAACCGACCGGTGCGGCCGCCGAGCGTGATGTCGCCGCTGCCCGAGACGTTCGCCGAAACTTCCTCGGCCGCGAGCTGCATCAGCTTGACCTGGCCCGAGCCGCTGATCGCGAGCGCGAGGCCAGGCGTCTTCAGCGCCTCGCTGGTGACGTCGCCCGAACCGCTGATCGACAGCGCGCGCAAGCTGATCAGATCGATGGTCGCGACGACGGGCAGACGGGTCGAGAGGCTGGTGCCCTTCTTCGTCGTGATCTCCAGCGTCGGCACGCCGCCGCGGTCGACGACCGTGGTCTCGATCAGCGGCAGGACGTTGTCGTCGGCGCGCAGCTCGATGCCTTCGCGCGTGCCTTGGCGCAGCACCAGCTTCATCGATGTGCGCAGCGCGATCGCCTGGAAGCCGGTGACGACCCGGTTCTCGTTCGCCAGATTGCCCGAGCCGGTGACGCGGTGGCCGCCGCCGAACCACGAAAAACCGACCAAGCTGTCGTCGGCCTGCGCCGAAGTCGACATAAAAATGGCCGTGCTGGTGGCGACGGTGGCGACCAGCAGCGCGGCGATGCGCCGCAAGCGTGAGGAAGGGATGGGCTTCATGGCGTCTGCCGGTGGGGACGGAAGACGCCAATGTGCCTGCGCGGGCCGGCGCCGTCACGCGTCTCGCGACGAACCGCAGCCTCGCGCGACGAAATGCCGGCTACGAATCTTTCGGCTTCGCGCCCTTGGCGTTCTTGGCGCCCTCGCCCTTGGCCGCGGCCTTTTCGGCGGGCGGGCTCGGCTTCACGGCTTCGTCGACATCGGCCGTTTCACCCTTCGCGCGGGCGACCTGCGTGACGACCTGCGGTGTGACCGCCTCGATCTTGTTCTCGCGCATGTAGTCGTTCATCTCGCGCCAGCCGGCGAACACCGCTGCCTTGTCGGCCTTCTTGTTCAGTGCGAAGCAGTCTTCGATCGCACGCGCCGCGTTGCGGCACGCGCCGCCGATGGCCTTGCCCTCGGCCTCGCGCGCGGCCGCCACCCTCTCGGGCGACTCGATGCCGAGCGCGCCGCCCAGCATGTCGCAACCCGCGAGCAGGTAGGTGCTGGCGAAGACGAGGGCGATGAGGGTGCGGCGGGGCATGGTGGTGGGCGATTGAGGCTCTGGCGGTTTTATCGGCAGGCCTCGCGACGACTTGAGGGTCACCGGCGGCCCGGCGCTCACTTGCCCGCAGCCGGATCGACGAATTCGATGCGCACGCGCGCCGGTGCGCGCGGCAGCGTGATCCGGTCGGCTGGCGTGGCGACCGCGCGGCCATCGATCCAGACCCGCGCGTCTTTGGGCCACGGCCCGCGCAGTTCGATGCCGCCGGGCGGCAGCGCGCGCAGTGGCTCGAGTGCGAAGACGATCGACGTGCGCCCCGCGGCCGTGCTCGCCTGCGCGTGCCAGCCGAGCGCGCCGTAGGGCGTGCGCAGGCCGGCTATCGTCAAGCCCGGCCCGGCCAGCCATGCCATCGGCACGCCGGCCGCGAGCACCAGCGCGCGCTCGCCCTCGTGTTCGTAGGCGAACAGGTCGAGCACCGAGCGGATCTGGTCCGAGGCGACCCAGCCGTGCGGCATGTCGCCGAGAAAGCGCGGCTCGCGTGCGTCGCGCACGACGACTTCGGCCCACTGCTT
>JANMWQ010000756.1:0-1963 GCA_031394085.1 Rhizobacter sp.
ATCGAACCAGGTGTTACTCGCCTACGAGCACCTGAGCGAGAAGGCCGATTCGGCCGCCTTCGCGGCCGAAGAAAAGCGCAGCAACAACGCCGTCGTGCTGGGTTACACCGGTGAATTCGGCCCGCACGTCGTGTCGGCCGACTTGCGACGCGACCAAAACTCGGTCTACGGTGGTGAGACCACCGGGCGCCTGGGCTGGAGCATGGAAGTAGCCAAGGGCCTGCGCGTGCGGGCACTCGCCGGCACGACCTTTCGGGCGCCGAGCTTCAACGAGCTCTTCTACCAGGGGTACGGCGTGCCGGGCGTGACGCCGGAGCGCGGTCGCAGCATCGAGCTCGGCGTCAATTGGCGGGCGGGTGACACCGAGGCGTCGGCCACGGCCTACCAGAACCGGGTGCGCGATCTGATCTTGTACGAGGTCGACAAGTCGTTCTGCCCGGCAGACCCGGCGTACCAGTACGGCTGCGCGCGCAACATCGGCCGCGCGCGGCTGCAAGGCGCCACGCTGTCGGGTTCGCAGCGTTTCGGTGCGCTGCGCATCAGCGGCACAGTCGACTTTCTCGACGCAAAAGATGTCGACACCGGCAAGCGCCTGCCGCGCCGCGCCGCGCACCAGGAGAGCCTCGCGGCCGACTACGAAGTCGGCGCCTGGCGTTTCGGTGGCGCGCTGCTCGCGGTCGGTGCACGGCCCGACGGCGCGGCCACGCTCGGCAGCTACGCGACCGTCGACGTCAGCGCGCGCTGGCGCTTCGCGCCTCAGTGGCAGCTCGAAGCGAAGTTGCTCAACGCGACCGATCGGCAGTACGAGCCGGTGCGCGACTACCAGCCGCTGGGGCGGCAGGCGTGGATCGGCCTGCGCTACGACAGCAAGGGCATCTGAGGCGACCGCGGTGGTGAACCACCAATTGATCCTCGGCGGGCAACGCAGCGGCAAGTCCCGCTGCGCGGAATCGCGCGCGGCCGCGTGGCTCGCGGATGACTCGGCAATCACGGAGCGCTCGGCCGTGCTGCTTGCCACCGCGCTCGCCGGTGACGACGAGATGCGCGCGCGCATTGCGCGGCACCGCGCCGATCGCGCGTTGCGCGTCGCCGGTTTGTCGACGCTCGAAGTGCCGCGCGACCTCGCCGAAGCGTTGCGCTCAAACACCGCGCCGCATCGGCTCGTGCTGGTCGACTGCCTCACGTTGTGGCTGACAAACCTGCTGATGCCGATCGACGGCGATACGCTCAACGACTCTGCGCTCGACCACGCACGCGACGGCCTGTGCGATGCGCTCGCGGCGGCATCCGGACCGGTCGTGCTGGTGTCCAACGAGATCGGCCTGGGCATCACGCCGCTGACGCGTGAGGCGCGGCGTTTCGTCGACGAACTCGGCCGGCTGCATCAGGTGGTGGCAGCGGTCTGTGCCGATGTCACGCTGATGGTTGCCGGGATCGAAATGTCGGTGAAGCGAGCTGCGCCATGAGCGGCCTCGTTCGTCTGCTCTTCGCGGGCTGGCTTGCGGCGGTGTCGTTGAACGCGCAGGCCCAGGTCACGCTGCGCGACGACCGCGGCGCCACACTGACCCTGGCCGCGCCGCCGCAGCGCATCGTCAGCCTGCTGCCGTCGCTGACCGAAAGCGTTTGCGCGCTCGGTGCTTGCGCGCGGCTCGTCGGCACAGATCGCTTCTCGAACTGGCCGGCCAGCGTGCTCGCGCTGCCCAAGCTCGGTGGGTTGGACGACGCGCAGATCGAACGCATCGTCGCGCTGCGACCCGACGTGGTGCTGCTCTCGACCGCGGCGCGCGTCACCGACCGGCTCGAAGCGCTCGGCCTCAAGGTGCTGGTGCTCGAATCGCGCGACCACGCCGACGTGAAGCGCAGCCTGATGACGCTCGCCCGGTTGATCGGCACACCGGACGAGGCCGAGCGGGTCTGGTCGGGCATCGAGCGCGAGACGCGCGCGGCAGTGGAGCGCGTGCCG
>JANMWQ010000779.1:0-1863 GCA_031394085.1 Rhizobacter sp.
CGCGCGTCGCAAAAGAAATGGGCATCCTGACCGTCGGCGTGGTCACCAAGCCGTTCGAGTTCGAGGGCAACCGCCGCATGAAGGCGGCCGATGCCGGGCTGGCCGAACTCGAAGCGAATGTCGACTCGCTGATCGTGATCCTGAACGACAAGCTGCTCGACGTGCTCGGCGACGACATCACGCAGGACCAGGCGTTCGCGCACGCCAACGACGTGCTGAAGAACGCGGTCGGCGGCATCAGCGACATCATCCACATGCCCGGCCTGGTCAACGTCGACTTCGAAGACGTGAAGACCGTGATGAGCGAGCCGGGCAAGGCGATGATGGGCACGGCGCAAGCCAGCGGCCCGGATCGCGCGACCAAGGCGGCAGACGCCGCCGTGGCCTGCCCGCTGCTGGAGGGCATCGACCTGTCGGGCGCACGTGGCGTGCTGGTGCTGATCGCGGCCAACCGCAACACCTTCAAGCTGGCCGAGAGCCGCAACGCGATGAACACGATCCGTCGCTACGCGGCCGACGACGCGCACGTGATCTACGGCACCGCGTACGACGAGTCGCTCGGCGACCAGCTGCGCGTGACCGTGATCGCGACCGGCCTGTCGCCGGCCAAGCGCGTGCAAACGCCGATCAGCGTGGTTCACAGCATGCCGGCGCAACGCACCGGCACGCACGATCTGCCGATCTTGCACAACGCGCTGCAGAACGGGCTGAACAACGCACCGCATGGCATCGCACCCGCGCACGACTACAGCGCGCTGACGACGCCGAGCGTCTGGCGCAACGGCCGCACGGCGGCCGCGAAGGTCGATGCGCTGGCGAGCAACGGCATGGACGAGATCGAGATCCCGGCCTTCCTGAGAAAACAGGCCGACTGAGTTGGCCTGCCGTCCTCTCCTTCCCCCGCTGGGGGAAGGCCGGGATGGGTGTGAATTTGGGAGCGCCACCCAAGCCCTTGACGCCCGAGCAAGAACGACTACGCTCCGGGCTCGCCCTCAAGGAGTCCGACATGTCCGCATTGCATCGCTCGCTCACTGCCGCCGCCATCGCCGCGCTCTTCGGTACCGCACACGCCGACGAAACCTGTAACTCGCCCTACATGAGCAAGCTCATCAAGGGCCAGGAAGACTACGTGCAGGTCTGGACGCTCGGCGTCGAAGGCCTGGGCGACGGCCAGGACAAGCTCGTCACGATCGACGCGAACCCGAAGTCCAAACGCTATGGCAAGGTGGTGGCGAGCGTCTCGGTCGGCAGCCGCGGTGAAGCCCATCACATGGGATTCACCGATGACCGGCGCTACCTGTGGGCCGGCGGCTTGGCCGACCACAAGATCCATGTCTTCGACGTCGGCGCGAACCCGGCCCGGCCGAAGCTGGTGCGCACCATCGTCGACCTGCCCGCGAAGACCGGCTACGGCGGGCCGCACACCTTCTATGCGCTGCCCGGGCGCATGCTGATCGGCAACCTGAGCAATGTGCGCGACAAGACCGGCGTCACGGGCCTCGCGGTCTACAACAACAAGGGCGGCTTCGTCAGCAAGGCCGACATGCCGCGGGGCGAGATCGGCGGCAGAACCGATGGCATCAAGGGCGACGGCTACGGTTACGACATCGCGATCAACCCGGCGAAAAACGCACTGCTGACGTCGAGCTTCACCGGCACCGACAACTACCTGCGCGACCTCGGCGGCGTGGTCGGCGACCCCGAAGCGATGAAGCGCTTCGGCGCGACGATGGTGATGTGGGACCTGAAGGCGCTCAAGCCGACGCAGGTCTTCAGCGTGCCTGGGGCGCCGCTCGAAGTGCGCTGGTCGCTGAAGGCCGGCGACAACTGGGCCATCACGGCGACCGCGCTGACCTCCAAGCT
>JANMWQ010000822.1:0-8754 GCA_031394085.1 Rhizobacter sp.
GTGCGAGCTGCACCTGCACGCCGCGCTTGTTGCCCATCAGCTCGTGCCACTCGTCGACGATCACGGTGTGGATGCCGGCAAGCTCGTCGTGCACGTGCTCGCGCGTGAGCATCAGGCTCAGCGATTCAGGCGTGGTGACGAGCACGGTCGGAAAGCGACGGTCCTGCCGTGCGCGCTCGGCGCTCGGCGTGTCACCGGTGCGCGCGCCCAGGCTCCAGCTCGCGCCGAGCTCGGCGAGCGGCGCCTGCAGTGCACGAGTCGTGTCGGCGGCGAGCGCGCGCATCGGCGTGAGCCAGAGCACGCCGAGCGGCGGCGCGTTCGCCCCCTGCAGCGGGATGTTGAGCGCGGCCGCGCGGGCGAGCGCGCCGAACCACACCGCATACGTCTTGCCCGAGCCGGTGCTCGCGTGCAACAGGCCGCTGCGCCCCTCGGACATCGCGGCCCAAACCTCGCGCTGAAACGGGAACGGCGCCCAGCCGCGCTGTGCGAACCACGTGTCACCGAGGTGCAGGGATGCACCCTCACCCCGGCCCTCTCCCGCGAGCGGGAGAGGGAGAAGACACCCGACTCCGCGCGAGACGCTGAGCGGGCTTTTCTCCCTCGCCCCTTTGGGGAGAGGGCTGGGGTGAGGGGTCTTGCCCTCGCTCACGGTGTCGCAACCGCCTTCGGTGCGAGCACGAGGCCGACGCGTGCGATGCGCCCCTCGTGCTGGCTCAGCACCCGAAAGTGCGCGCCGTGCCAGTCGATGCCGTCGCCTTCGACATGGTCGCGCGCGAGGTTGTCGGTGAGCCATTCGCGCAAGGTCGTGCCGGCGTGCTCCGGCAGCGGCAGCTGGAAGAAGCCGAGTACATCGGCGAGCGGCAAGTCGGCGTCGATCGTCAACTGGCCCTGCACCGCGCGGCGCTCGGGCGGCGGCGTGGCAGGCGGCTCGACCATGCCGAGCCTCCTCGCGACCCAGCCCAGCGTCGTGCCCTGCAGCAGCAGCGAAGCCAGCACCACGACGAACGCGACGTTGAAGAAGCGGTAGCTGTCGGGCACCCTGTCGATCAACGGGAACAGGGCGAGCACGATCGGCACCCCGCCACGCAACCCGACCCAGCCGATGAAGGCGCGCTGGCGCACGCTGAACCCCATCGGCCACAAGCACAGCCACACCGCCAACGGCCGCGCGATGAACATCAACACTGCGGCGACGATCAATGTCGGCACCAGCGCGGGCAGCAGGTCGTGCGGCGAGACCAGCATGCCGAGCAGCAGGAACATCGACGCCTGCGCAGCCCAAACGAAACCATCGAGCGCCGACGACGCCGCGTGCGCCGCCTTCTCGGCACCCGCACGCACCCGAATGCCGAACAGGTAGATCGCCAGAAAACCCGAGCCTTCGATCAGACCGCAGGTGGCGAACACCGCCATGCCGGCCGAGACGATGATCAGCGACAGCAAGCCGCCGTGCTCCACATTCAGCGGCAGTTTGCCGAGCAGCCACGCAACGCACCAGCCGGCGCTCAGCCCGATCGCCGCGCCGAAGCCGGCCTGGCGCACGAACAGCCACACCATCTCGCCGAAGCCCGCGTCGGTCTTCAAGGTCGCGATCATCGCGAGCACGAGGAACACCGCCATCGGGTCGTTGAGCGCCGATTCGAGTTCGAGCGTGGCCGAGACACGCTCGCTCAGGCGCACACCGGTCTGGCGCAGCAACGAGAACACCGCGGCCGCGTCGGTCGAACCCACGATCGCACCGAGCAGCAGCCCGTGGTGCCAGTCGATGTGCATCACCGCCATCGCGGCCGCACCGACGATCGCGGCCGTCAGCACCACGCCGGCCGTTGCCAGCGCCAGCGCCGGCCGAAAGCCGGTGCGCACGGTCTGCATGCGGGTGCTGATACCGCCTTCGAGCAGGATCATCGCGAGCGCTGCGTTGCCGACCCAGGCGGAGAGTTGCGCGTTGTCGAAGTGCACGCCGATCGGGCCATCGACGCCGACGACCATCCCCGCCACCAGGAACACCAACAGGAACGGCAAACCGAGGCGGGTCGAGGCCACACCGGCGAGCAGGCTGATGAAGACCAGCAGCCCACCGGCGAGCAGCAACAGGTTGAACGAATGCATGGCGGGCGACGTTAGCAGAGCGAGGCGGCAGCGCGTGTCGGACGGCGCTGCGCCAGGGAAGCGACGCAGGCGCGCCGCGGCGTCAGGCGCTGACGATCCAGCCTTCGATCGGGTCGATCGCGGCGGGCAGGCCGTGGTTCGGGCGCGTGCTGGCCCAGGCGGCTTGCATCAGGCAGAGCACCGCGTCGAGGCGGTCGCCGGAGGCATCGGCGATGAGGCTGTCGCGCTGCGCGTGCGTGAGCTTCAGACGCAGGCCGAGGCGGGTGCGGCCCTGGTCGAGCGCGTCGACCAGATCGATGCGGGCGATCAGGCGCTCGGGCGTCTGCTTCACCTTGGTGTCGCTCTTGTATGAGCGCGCGCCGAGCACCTCGCGCGCGAGCAGGCCGGGGTAGCCTTCGAGCGCGACCCGCGCTGCATCGCCGGCGTGCAGGCCGGGCAGGTGCACCCCGGCATCCATCAGCAACGGCACGCCAGCGTGCAGCATGAACGCGACGGGCGGGTTGACCCACTTCATCGACGGCGACGAGCCTGCGGGCCCGTCTGCCGCGCGGTGCGCAAACTTGCCACCGACAGGACGTGCATCGCAGAAGGCCTTGAACGTGGCGCGGATCTCGTCGCGCGACAAGGCCGCGTAGTGGCGCATCAGCGGCGCCCACTGCATCGGCCAGCCCAACGTGGTGACGAGTTCGCGCGGCAGACCGAACGGCAGGTCGAACACGCCGAGCCACGGGCCGGGCGTGCGCAGCCAGTGCGCGAAGGCGTCGAAGTCGGCGTGCGCCTCGATGCGTTCGAGCCGCACCGCGCCGTGATGGAGGCCGCCGAGCGCCACGGTGATCGGCTTGGCGCGCGTCGGCCGGCTGGTGAAATCGATGCCGGCGAGCGGGTAGAGTCGATGAACATTCATCCACGAACTCTATCGAGACACCGCCCCATGGCCGCAGCCGACAGCAAAGACCCGACTTCCGCACCCACGCCCGCACCCGCCGAACCGCAGGAGCGGCTCGTCACGACCGAGCACAAACTCGTCGTCGGCAAGAAGACGCTCGAATACACCGCCGTCTGCGGCACGGTCGTGCTGCGCGACTACACGCCCAGCTACGACCCGAAAGACGCGAAAGACGGCAAGCCGCCAAAGCCCGACAAGGCGACTGCGAGCTTCTTCTTCACCGCCTACACATTGAAGACCAAAAGGGTCGACCCGGCCACTCAACGCCCGGTCACCTTCAGCTTCAACGGCGGGCCGGGTTCGAGCAGCGTCTGGCTGCACCTCGGCATCCTCGGCCCGCAGCGCGTGGCCTGCGACGAGTTCGGCAATGCGCCGGCACCGCCCTATGCGCTGGTCGACAACGAGCACACGCTGTTGCTAGAGAGCGACCTCGTCTTCATCGACCCGGTCGGCACCGGCCACTCGCGCATGGCCGAGGGCGAAAAGCCGAACGAGTACCACGCGTATCAGCGCGACCTCGATTCGGTCGGCGAGTTCATCCGCATGTACCTCACCCGCTACGGCCGCTGGGGCGCGCCGAAGTTCCTGATCGGCGAGAGCTACGGCACGACGCGCGCCGCCGGGCTCTCGCTGCACCTGCAAGACAAGCACGACATCTTTCTCAACGGCGTGATGCTGGTGTCGCTCGCGATCGACCTGCAAACGCTGAGCTTCGACGAGGGCAACGAGCTGCCCTACGCGCTCTTCCTGCCGACCTACGCGGCGACCGCGTGGTACCACCAGGCGCTCGCGCCCGAGCTGCAGAAAAAGCCGCTCGCCGAGGTGATCGCCGCGGCCGAAGCATTCGCGCTCGGCGACTACACGGCCGCGCTGATGCGCGGCTCGCAACTCGCCGGTGCGCAGCGCGAGAAGACCGCCGCGCAGCTCGTGCGCTTCACCGGCCTCACGCCCGAGTACATCCGCCAGTCCGACCTGCGGCCCGAAGTGTTCCGCTACTTCAAGCAGCTGCTGCGGCACCGCGGCGAGACCATCGGCCGGCTCGACTCGCGCTTCATCGGGCAAGACCGCGACGATGCCGGCGAGCACCCCGAGACCGACCCGTTCATGAACGCCGTGCTCGGCGCGTATGCAGTCGGCATCAACCGCTTGCTCAAGGACACGTTGAAGTACGAGTCCGACGCGCCCTATGTGATCCACGCGCCGGTCTGGGACAAGTGGAGCTGGAAGGGTTTCGAGAACAAGTACGTCAACGTCGGCGCGAGCCTGCGCAAGGCGATGCAGGCGAACCCGCACATGCGCGTCTATGTGGCGAGCGGCTACTTCGACCTCGGCACGCCGCACGCGGCCGGCGACTACACCATCAACCACCTCGGGCTGCGCGACGCGGCGCGCGCGAAAGTCAGCATCAGCTACTTCGAGGCCGGGCACATGATGTACATCCACCAGCCGTCGCTGGCGCGGATGGCCAAGGAGCTGCGGGCGTTCGTGAGGGGCTGAGCGCGGGTCGGCGCGGGTCGGTGGGTCAGCCGACTAGCGCTCGCGAGCGCGGTCTGCGGTTCGACTGAACACCGCATCGACCGCCAGCGCCACGCACCAGCAGATCGCGCCGGTCCAGAGCGTGTGGCTCGTGAAGTGCGCGCCGCGCGCCTGCTGGGCCAGGCCGAGCGCCAGTCCCGCAGCCACGCTCGCCAGCAGCCAGCACCGCGCGACGCCGGGCGCGACACGACGAAAAGCGAAGAAGCCGCCGATGAACGCGAACCCGGCCGAGGCGTGCCCGGCGGGAAAGCAACGGCCGCGGCCACCGTCGCCACCGGTCGTCCAGAGCCAGTGCGAGACATGCGTGGCGCTGCTGCCGAAGGCGGCCATGTCCCACGGGCAACTCGACGCGCTGAACGACTTCAACGTCGACACCGCCGCCAGCGCCAGCAATGTCGTCAGCGCGAGCTGCGAACGGGCCGTGCGGTCGAGCCGTCGCAGCACGCCGACGGGCCACCGGACGCCAACGCAAAGCCACAGCGCAATGCCCCAAGCGAGCGCGCGGCCGCCAGAGTGGAACACGGTCGTCAGCAGCCAGTCGTTGCGCAGGGCAAAGCCGCTGGCATCGCCGAACAGGCGCGCCCCCGCCATGTCGACGCCGCTGGCGTCGAACAGCAGCAGCGAGGCGAACAGCACCAGCGTCGGCAGCCGGAGCGGTGTGAGTGGGGGCGTCGGCGTGGCCGAGAACGGGGCGTGCAAAGGTGGGCAGGCGGTGGGTGAGAGGGCCTGCGCTCAAGACTTCATGAAGGCACGCCGGCGCATGATCGGTGCCCTGCGGGAGCGGCTGCTCGAAGGCGATGAAGGCGCTGCGTGAAGGGTTGAGAGCGGGTCAGCGCTTCGTCGGCGCGCGCATCGCCTCGCAGGGGTCGGCGCGCGCTTGCGCCGGTGTCGTCAGCACCACGTCGAAGGCGGACGCGTTCGGGTCACCCGGTTCCAGCAAGCCGATGGCCAGGCTGCGTGCGCGCGTGTCGGCATTCAGCCAGCGCGGCACGCCGACATCGCGCCGCACATGGCCGTTGCCGGCGATCAGCACGGCGCCCCGCGCGGCATTCGCCTCGATCGCGCGCGCCATGAACTGATCGCGCGCGACCTGCGCACCGACCATTCGGCCCGCCATTGCCGCGTCGATCATCCCGCAGTGGCTGTCGGCGATCTCGCTCGCCTGGACCGCGGCGATGTCGGCCGGCACACGTGCATCGAACCCGAGCGTCGCCAGACCGTCTTTGAGCACGCGGCGGGTGTCGTCGCGCGACACGTTCGCCGCGATGAGCGGCAACCGGTATTCGATCGCGAGCGCGATGTACGGTTCGTAGAGCGGCCACGACCAGCCTTGCATCGCAGGATCGGCTGGCGTGGCCGCGGCGATCACGGCGTCGGGCGTGATGCCGGGCCGCGCGAGCGCACGATCGAGATCGGCCTGCCGCTCGCGGTCGAACTGTTCCATCAGCAGCGCCGGCCGCGCGCCGCCTTCGATCAATTCGCGCAGGGCTTGGGCGCGCATCGCATGCTGTACGGCGTTGTCGTGCACCTCGCCGAGCAGCACGATCGGACGCGAGCCGACGGCGTCGTTCAATCGTTGCCGATCGCTGCCCGGCGGCGCGGGCTCGGCGCATGCGGCGAGCAGGCACACGAAGGCGGCAAGAAGGAATCGGTGCAGGGTCGTCACGCCCTGAGTGTCCGCGATTTACCCGCGCCGTTCAGCCGAGCGCGAGCGCCGCCACACCGGCCGCGATGCACAGCGCACCAGCGATGCGCAGGCCGCGTTCGCCCTCGCCGAGCAAACGGCCACCGAGCAACGCCGCGAACAGCATCGAGACCTCGCGGGCCGGTGCCACATGGCTGAGCGGCGCGAGCTTCACCGCATACAGCACCAGCACGTAGGCGACCGGGCCGAGCAGCGCGACGACGAGCGCGTACTTCCACTGCGCGCGCCAGAGCGTCCGCAGTGACGCCGGAGCGCGCCACGCCGCGGGTAGCAGAAACGGCAGCCGCAAGACGTTGCCGAAGTAGTCGACCAGCAGCGGCGAGATCAGCATCACCTTGACGGCGTAGCCGTCGATCAGCGTGTAGCCCGCGATCAGTGCCCCCGTGGCCGCGCCCCAGCCGAGGCCGGCGCGCACCCGGACACGAAGCGACGAGTCGTGTGCCTTGGCCCAGAGTGCCGGCCCGCCGGCGATGAAAAACACCCCGAGCGTCACCGCGAGCACGCCGGCCACGCCGACGAGGCTCAGCCGCTCGCCGAGCAGCACCACCGCGCCCATCGAACTCAGCAGCGGCGCGGTGCCACGTGCCACCGGGTAGACGACGGTCAGGTCCGACAGCCGGTAGCCGCGCAGCAGCGTCTGAAAATAGACGACGTGCACGACCGCGCTCACAAGCACGAGGCCCCACTCGCGCCAGCCCCAATCCGGGATCACGCCCCACGCGGCCCACAGGCCGACCGGCGCCCAGATCACCACGAGCAACGCACCCGAGAACAGCGCGAAGCGGTCGTCGCCACCGGCCTTCTTCGCGGCGATGTTCCAGACCGCGTGCAACAGCGCGGCGGCAAGGACGAGGGCGATGGCGGTCGGCGACATGAGGCATGCCGATTCTCGCGGAGGCCGCGTTTCGCCCACGCTACAGTCCGCGCATGAACCCGATCCTCGTCGACGTGCTCCGCGGCAACGCGGTCGAATCCACCCACTGCGGCGCGCTCGCGGTGCTCGATGCCGACGGCGCGGTGGTCGCTTCGCTCGGCGACACCTCCCGGCCGATCTTTCCGCGCTCGGCCGTGAAGGTGCTGCAGGCGCTGCCGCTGGTGGCGAGCGGCGCGGCCGATCGCCTCGACCTCACCGACGACGAACTCGCGATCGCCTGCGCCTCGCACGGCGGCGAAGCCATCCACGCGCAAACCGCCGCACGCATGCTCGCCAAGGCCGGGCTCGATGCAAGCGCGCTCGAATGCGGCACGCACTGGCCCTACCTCGATTCGGCGGCACGCGCGCTGGCCGCGCAGGGGCAGGAACCGAGTGCGCTCAACAACAACTGCTCGGGCAAGCACGCGGGGTTCTTGTGCCTCGCCTGCGCGATGCACGACGGCAAACCCGACCTGCGGCAGTACGTGCGCGGCTACGCGAAGGCCGAACACCCGGTGATGCGTGAAGTGACTGCCGCATTGCAAGCGGCGACCGGCTTCGACCTGGCGACTGCGCCGCGTGGCATCGACGGTTGCGGGATCCCGACGTTCGCCATCCCGTTGAGAAACCTGGCGCACGCGTTCGCCCGCGTCGGCACCGGCACCGGCCTGAGCGCGGGCCACGCCGATGCGGCCACACGCTTGCGCGCCGCGGTCGCGAAGGCGCCTTATCTGGTCGCCGGTGAAGGCCGCTTCGACACCCGTGTGATGCAGCGGCTCGGCGCGCGCGTGTTCTGCAAGGTCGGCGCCGAGGGCGTCTACTGCGCGGCGCTGCCCGCCCTGGGTCTCGGCGTGGCGATCAAGATCGACGACGGCAACAACGCGCGCGCCGCCGAGGTCGTGATGGCCGCGGTGATCGAAGCCTTCGTGGCGCTCGACGATGGCGAGGCGACCTTCATGCGCTCGCTCAGTGATCTGGGCATGAAGAACTGGAACGGCACCGAGGTCGGGCGGCTGCGTGCAACCGCCGTGTTGCGCACGCTCAACCGAGCAGCTGTTTGACGCGACCCTTGAGCGCCTCCACGCCGCGCCGGCCGGCGCGCGCAAAGCGCTCGGCGGGCATCGCCACACCGCCCTTCCAGTGTTCGTCGGGCCGCGCACGAAACACCGTGGAGCGCGGCACGCCGTCCCAGCCGGGCGGGGGCTCGCGGGTGTAGTAGTAGACAGCGAACGACTTGCGCATGACGTCCGGCGGGCAGGTCACCGGCGTCACGCCGTGCCAGCTGTGGTCGCTGGTCGCGAAGCCGGCAGCGCGGTTGAAGATCGGTGCGTAGCGGCCGACGCAGTGCTTCACATCGGCGTCCCACAGGTCGAGCACGCCGCCATAGGCGTCCTGCCAGTCGGTGTTGAAGTAGACGAGCAGGTACAGGCGCCGGTACAGGCCGAGATCGGGGTTGAAGTTGACGTCGCCGTGCACGTCGCGGTGCCCGCCGCGGTGGGTCTCGGGGATGCCGCCGCCGGCGAGCGCCGGGTCGGCCATCAGGCC
>JANMWQ010000844.1:0-1777 GCA_031394085.1 Rhizobacter sp.
CTCGAACACCTTCGGCCACCGCTGCAGGCCAACGTCGAGCTCGTCTGCCATGCCGACGGCCTCGCGTTCCCGGTGCGCGACGGCATCCCGGTGATGCTCGAAGCCGAGGCACGCGCGCTCGACGCGGCGCCGGCAGCACCAGCAGCACCAGCAGCACCCACGCCCGCGCCCACGCCCACCCCAGCGGCATGAACTTCACCGTGCTGGTGCCAGCGCGTCTCGCATCGACGCGGCTGCCGAACAAGCCGCTTGCCGACATCGCCGGGTTGCCGATGATCGTGCGCGTGGCGCGCAACGCGGCGCGCTCGGCGGCAGTGCGTGTGGTCGTCGCGGCCGACGACGCGCGCATCGTCGAGGCCTGCTGCGCGCACGGCGTGGAGGCGCTGCTGACCCGCACCGACCACCCGACGGGCAGCGACCGCCTCGCCGAGGCCTGCGAACGGCTCGGCCTCGACGGCACCGATCTCGTCGTCAACGTGCAGGGCGACGAGCCGCTGCTCGACCCGCGCATGATCGACGCCTGCGCGGCGCTGCTCGCACAGCACCCCGACTGCGTGATGAGCACCGCTGCGCACGCGATCGACGCGGTCGACGAGCTCGACAACCCGAACGTCGTGAAGGTGGTGCTCGACGCCGCCGGTCGGGCGCTCTACTTTTCGCGCGCGCCGATCCCGTGGTGGCGCGATGCGCGCGCGGCGGGCGCACTGCCGATCCCGAACCCCGCGCCGCTGCGCCACATCGGCCTGTACGCGTACCAGGCGGGCTTCTTGCGAAGCTTTCCCACGCTGGCCGCGAGCCCACTCGAACACATCGAGGCGTTGGAGCAATTGCGCGTGCTGTGGCACGGCGAACGCATCGCGGTGCACATCAGCGATACACGGCCGGGGCCGGGCGTCGACACCCCCGAAGACCTGGCCCGCGTGCGCGCATTGTTCGACTGATTTCAGCGGGTGCGCTGCGCGTGTTTTCCCCTGCCTGCGCGTCAGCGTCGTGCAGGGGTCGCGTGCTATTCTCGAATCGAACGATGCATGCATCACGGCTTCGCTGCGCACACGAGACACGAGAACGAGGACACCCATGAGACTCATCCTGCTGGGCGCGCCTGGCGCGGGCAAAGGAACCCAAGCCACTTTCCTGTGCAAGAAGTTCGGCATCCCGCAGATCTCGACCGGTGACATGCTGCGTGCGGCCGTCAAGGCCGGCAGCGAAATGGGCATCGCGGCGAAGAAGGTCATGGACTCGGGCGCGCTCGTCAGTGACGCCATCATCATCGGCCTCGTCAAAGAACGCATCGTGCAACCCGACTGCGCGAGCGGATTCTTGTTCGATGGCTTCCCCCGCACGATCGTGCAGGCCGATGCGATGAAGGCGGCCGGCGTCAAGCTCGACCTCGTGCTCGAGATCGACGTGCCCGACGAAGCCATCATCGAGCGCATGAGCGGCCGCCGCGTGCATGTGGCCTCGGGCCGTACCTATCACCTGAAGTTCAATCCGCCCAAAGTCGCTGGCAAAGACGACCTCACCGGCGACGACCTGATCCAGCGTGTCGACGACGAAGAAGCGACCGTTCGCAACCGGCTCGACGTGTACCAGAAACAGACGCGCCCGCTGGTCGACTACTACTCGGATTGGGCCGCCAGCGGCGACACCGATGCGCCGCGCTATCGCAAGATCAGCGGCACCGGCAGCGTCGAAGAAATCACCGCGCGGGCGCTCGCCGCGCTCGCCTGACGAGAGCGCATCCCCATGGAAATCGCAGGCAAGGTCTTCATCGTCA
>JANMWQ010000053.1:0-3075 GCA_031394085.1 Rhizobacter sp.
TGTTGGCGTGCGCGCCGCCGTTGACCACGTTCATCATGGGCACAGGCATTTGCATGGCGCCGCTGCCGCCAAAGTAACGGTACAAGGGCAAGCCGGCTTCTTCAGCCGCTGCGCGCGCCACGGCCATGCTCACGGCCAGCGTGGCATTCGCGCCGAGGCGGCTCTTGTTGTCGGTGCCGTCGAGGTCGATCAGCGTGCGGTCGAGAAAGGCCTGCTCGCTCGCATCAAGCCCGAGCACGGCTTCGCTGATCTCGGTGTTGACGTGCTCGACAGCCTTGAGCACGCCCTTGCCGAGGTAGCGTGATTTGTCGCCGTCGCGCAACTCGATCGCCTCGCGCGAGCCGGTCGACGCGCCCGAGGGCACTGCCGCGCGGCCCATCGTGCCGCTCTCGAGCAGCACGTCGCATTCGACGGTGGGGTTGCCGCGGCTGTCGAGAATTTCTCTACCGACGATGTCGACGATGGCGCTCATGCTTGTCCTTGGAAAAGTTTCGAGTTGATGACGGGTGCGTCGACGCCTTCGACCAACACCATGTTGAAGCAGGCGGTTGCGCCGTCGCGCAGGCCACGCGCGTGAACATAGCCGGGGCTGTCGTACATGGCCCGGGCCTGGCCGAAGCTGGGAAAGCGCAGCACCGTCAGGCGCGGCGGCTGCCAGTCGCCCTCGAGCACCTGAATTTGGCCGCCGCGCACCAGGTACTCACCACCGAACGACTTGACGACCTCCGGTGCGGCGGCAATGTAGCGCTTGAACACCTCGGGGTCGGTGATTTGCGATTCGACGATCAGGTAGGCATCGGCCATGGTGTTGGTTCCGGCTAGCAGGAAAAATCGTTCTCGAGCAGCGGCTGCGACTTGATGACGCGGTCGATGGCCACCAGCTGTTCGAGCAATGCGCGCATGTGCTTGAGCGGCACGGCGTTCGGACCGTCGCTCATCGCATGCGCCGGGTCGGGATGCGTCTCCATGAACACGCCAGCGACGCCGACCGCGATCGCGGCGCGCGCCAGCACCGGCACGAACTCGCGCTGGCCCCCCGAACTCGTGCCCTGGCCGCCGGGCAGCTGCACCGAATGGGTCGCATCGAACACGACCGGCGCATTCGTCTCGCGCATGATGGCCAAGCTGCGCATGTCGGAGACGAGGTTGTTGTAGCCGAAGCTGGCGCCCCGTTCGCAAGCCATGAAGCTGTCTTCGTTCAGGCCCTTTTCGCGCGCAGCGGCGCGGGCCTTGTCGATCACGTTCTTCATGTCGTGGGGCGCGAGAAACTGGCCCTTCTTGATGTTCACGGGCTTGCCCGACTGCGCCACGGCGCGGATGAAGTCGGTCTGGCGGCACAGGAAGGCGGGTGTCTGCAGTACATCGACCACGCTGCTCACTTGCGCGATCTGCGATTCGTCGTGGATGTCGGTCAGCACCGGCACGCCGAGCTCGCGTTTGACCTTGGCAAGAATCTCCAGGCCCTTGTCGATGCCAGGGCCGCGAAACGTGCTGCCCGACGAGCGATTCGCCTTGTCGAAGCTGCTCTTGAAGATGAACGGAATACCGAGCGCCGTGGTCATTTCCTTGAGCTGCCCGGCCACGTCCATCTGCAGTTGTTCCGACTCGATCACGCACGGCCCGGCGATCAGAAAGAAGGGTTGCGTGACGCCGACCTCGAATCCGCAGAGCTTCACGCCGCCACCTTCTCGGCAGCCGCTTCACGCTGGTGATCGAGCGCTGCCTTCACATAACTCGTGAACAGCGGGTGGCCGTCCCAGGGCGTGCTCTTGAACTCGGGGTGAAACTGCACGCCGACGAACCACGGGTGCTGTGTTTGCGGCAGCTCGACGATCTCGGTCAGCTTCTCGCGCTGCGTGATCGCGGAGATCACGAGGCCGGCTTCCTGGAGCCGTTCGAGGTAATGCTCGTTAGCCTCGTAGCGGTGGCGGTGACGCTCGGTCACGACCTTGCCGTAGATCTGGTGCGCGAGCGTGCCGGGCATCACGTCGGAGCTTTGCGCGCCGAGCCGCATCGTGCCGCCCATGTCGGAGTTGGCATCGCGCCGCTGGATCGTGCCGTCGCTGTCTTGCCATTCATCGATCAGCGCGATCACCGGGTGCGGGGTGTTGGGGTCGAACTCGGTGCTGTTCGCATCCGTCAGGCCGGCGAGGTTGCGCGCGACCTCGATCGTGGCCACCTGCATGCCCAGGCAGATGCCGAGGTACGGGATCTTGTGCTCGCGCGCGTACTGCGCGGTGCGGATCTTGCCCTCGACGCCGCGCTTGCCGAAACCGCCGGGCACCAGGATCGCGTCGTACTTGGCGAGCTGGTCGATGTTGTCGTCGGCGAGCGTCTCGGAGTCGACGTACTCGATCTTCACGCGCGCATGGTTGTGCAGGCCGGCATGCCGCAGCGCTTCATTGAGCGACTTGTACGAGTCGGACAGGTCGGTGTACTTGCCGCACATGGCGATCGTGACCTCGAACTTGGGGTGCGCGAGCTCGTACACGAGCTTGTCCCAGCGCCGCAGGTCGGCGGGTCGGGTGAGCAGTTGCAGCTTCATGCAGATCAGCTCGTCGAGCCTCTGCTCGTGCAGCATGCGCGGTACCTTGTAGATCGTGTCTTCGTCCCACATCGAGATCACGCCTTGCAGCGCGACGTTGGTGAACAGCGAGATCTTGTCGCACTCGTCGTCGGGGATCTTGCGATCGGCGCGGCACAGCAGCACGTCGGGCTGGATGCCGATCTCGCGCATCTTCTGCACCGTGTGCTGCGTCGGCTTGGTCTTGAGCTCGCCGGCGGTGGCGATCCAGGGCACGTAGGTCAGGTGCACGAAGGCCGAGTTGCTCGGGCCGGCGCGCAAGGCCATCTGGCGCACGGCTTCGAGAAAGGGCAGTGATTCGATGTCGCCGACGGTGCCGCCGATCTCGACGATGGCCACATCGACATCGACCGCGCCGCGCTTGACGAACTCTTGGATCTCGTTGGTGACGTGCGGGATCACCTGCACCGTCTTGCCGAGGTAGTCGCCACGGCGTTCTTTCTCGAGCACGGTCTTGTAGATTTGGCCGGCGGTGAAATTATTGCTGCGCT
>JANMWQ010000069.1:0-3230 GCA_031394085.1 Rhizobacter sp.
CGCGCTGCAGGTGCTGCTGGTGCAGCGGCCGGCCGGTGCGGGTGAGCCGTTCGCGGGGCTGTGGGCGCTGCCCGGCGGCTTCGTCGATGTCGAACGCGACGCCGATCTGGCGGCCTGCGCGCGGCGCAAGCTGCGCGAGAAGACCGGCGTCACGAGCCCGTACCTGGAGCAGCTCGGCAGTTGGGGCAGCGTGGCGCGCGACCCGCGCGGTTGGTCGGCCACGCACGCGTACTTCGCGCTGATCCCGGCGCATGCGTTGCAGCTCGAAACGATCACGAAGGGCGCGAACGCCGCCGATGTCGGCTGGCGGCGCGTCGACACGCTGCTGCCGCGCGCGCGCCTCGCGTTCGACCATGCGCAGATCCTGCAGGCGGCGGTTGTTCGATTGCGCAGCAAGGTCGAGTACACCTCGCTGCCGGCGTTCTTGCTGAACGAGCCGTTCACGCTGCCGCAATTGCAGCGCACGTATGAAGCGGTGCTCGGCCGCGCAGTCGACAAGAGCGGCTTTCGCACCCGCATGCTGGCCGCCGATTTTCTCGACGAGACCGGCACGGTCGAGAGCGACTCGAACCGCCCGCCGATGGGCTACCGGCTGCGCGACCGGGCGCAGGCGATCGTGTTCCCGCGCACCTTCAGCCCGCGCGGTGGCGGGTGAGGTGCCGCGAGGTGCGAGAACGGACGGCAGTGCGGCGCGCTGCGCTCAGCATGCTTGTGCCGCACGGCGTGTCTGCAGTCGCATGCGCTCCTGGCGCAACCCGTCCTGCATCGACGCCGACTGCGGCTGGCGTGCCGCCGCGTCGATCTGGGTGATTGCTGCGTTGAGCGACGCGCAGTCGAACCCGGGAGATGCCGCAGGCGTCGCGGGGCCGATCGCTGCGGCACCGGCCGGCGCGGGTGCGGCGTAGAGCGCAGCCGCGGCTTGCGCCTCGCCGCTCGCGATGGCCACCTGCCGATCGAACGGCAGGTCGCCAGGCACGCTCGTCATTCGGTCGATGGTCGCGCGTTGCACCTGGCAGCTCTGGTTCGACCAGAAGCTGCCACCACCGTAGCCCTTGCACAGGTAGATCGTCGTGCGATCGGGCCGTGGTGCAGCGAGCGACGCCGAGCGCTCGAACGCCGCCGTCGGCGACGGGGCCACGAGGACACGCGGCCGCATGGCGGGTTCGTTCGGCGCCTCGGCGACCGGCGCCGACATCGGCTGCGCCACGAGGTGATGGGTCGGCGCTTCACGCGCCTGCTGCCATTGCGAGAAAAGGTACATCCCGAAGGCGCCGGCAAGCACGCAAGCGATCATCGACACCGGGGTGTTGGATTCGTGGCGCGGGCGGAAGGGTGAGGGTTCGTCGTTGAACATCATGGGAGCCGCAGTGAGAATCGTTCGCCACCATGAGGCCGCGTGCGCCGCGCGTCAAACAACAGCGGCCCGCGCCGCCATGATCCATGAAGTACCGCACGCCGATCGCGCGCTCGGCGGCCAGTGACATCGAATGGCGCCGTCGTCCTACACGGCCGGTGCCCGATATCGAAAATACTCGCGCCATGTCGCATCGGGCGATGCCTTGTGGTCTGTGCCGAGCCGCTTCAATGGAACAAGCCAACTATCGATCGTTCTACCGCGACTACATGCTGACGTGCCGGCCGCAGGTGCAGGACGACGGCCGGTTCCAGGCGCGCGTGGCGATCTCGGCGGTCGGCGGCTTGAAGACGCAGACACAGCGCTTTCTCGACCTGGCGTGCTTCGATTCGCACGACGCGGCGGTCGAGCACGCACGCTTGGCCGGAATGGAATGGGTCGACAAGAACGTGCGCTCAGTCGCAGGGTATTGATTTCAGCGCCAGGTCGTCAGGCTGCGCCATTGCCGCTGCCGATCGCGCGATGACCCGGCTCGAGAACTGCTCGCGCGAGATGCCGAGCACGGTGCACAGCTGCTCGGCGAGTCTGCGGGCATGCCACTCGGTGATCTTGCGGGCGCGACCGCCTTCGCTCTCCCAGACCGCGTAGTCGCGCATCAGCGAGACCGACCAGGCGAACTGGCGCTCGATCTCTTCGCGGCGCCTGAACTCGGCTTGAAGTGCGTCGTCGGGGATGTCTCGGAGGTCGATCGTCATGGTCACTGGTCCATGCGCCGCTGCCGTTGCTCGGCGATGCGGCTTGCTTCGATGCACTGCGGGTGCAACTTCCACTGCGGCGCCCCGCAGGCGCGGCTGAGGCAGGCGGCGCGGGCGAACACGTTCATGTCGGCGCAGAGCGCGGCGTTGCCCGCGTTGCGCACTGCGGCGGTTGGTGCGACCGTTGGCGAAACCGGTGAAGACGGTGCGAGGGTGGGCGCGGTGCGCGCCGGCAGCCTCGACCCGCTCTCGGCCGAGCCCGGGGCCAGGGTGGCCGTCGCCGTCGCCGTCGCCGTCGATCGGCTGATTCGATGCGGCTGCGCCGGCATGCTCGCCTGCGGCGACGGCGTGCGCGCCACAGGCTCGCGCACGCCGGGTTCGGTCACTGCAACCGTGGCGGCAGGCACCACAGCAAGGTCCGGCGTCGGCGCCGGCGCCGACGCAGGCTCGGCGCGAGCCGCGGTCGACGCTTGCGTGCGTGGCGCCGCTGACGAGCGCGCCGGCGCGCCCCACATCGCCCACACCAGCGCGGCGCTTGCCGCGACGCCCAGGCCCGAGGCGGCGACCCAGGTCGATCGCCGTCTGGACGAACTGCCGGCGTGCGCGGTCACCCCCGTTGCGGTGCTCGGCGCGACGACCGGCCGCGGCGCAGCGATCTCGGTCTTGGCCATCGCACGCGCTGCGTCGTAAGGCTGGCCGGGGTCACCGATCACCACGCCGTGCCGCTCGGCAGGCGGCGGAGGCACGGTCTCGCCGCGCAGCGCCGCACGCGTCTCGGCGACCGTTTGCGGGCGGTCGTCGGGCGAGACCCCGAGCATCCAGTCGATCACCGCGAGAAACTCACGCGACACCAGCGCGCGTTGCGCCGCCGGGCTCTGCGCCAACACCGGAAACGAATCGCGCACCGCGCGCATCACCGCCGGCATCGGCTCCTTGCCTGTGAGCATGAAGTACACCGTGCCGCCGAGCGCGTAGAGATCGGTGTAGCCGCCCTGGCGCATGCCCGCATCGTCGGCGTACTGCTCGACCGGCGAGTAGTTGGGTTTGAGGATCGCGGTGAGCGACTGCGTGCGGTCGTTGAGCACGCGGCGCGCCGAACCGAAGTCGAGGATCACCGGCTG
>JANMWQ010000090.1:0-1796 GCA_031394085.1 Rhizobacter sp.
TTCGCGACGATGTGGTCCGAACTCGGCCGCTACTTCACCGACCCGCGCCTGCGCCAGCTGTTCGGCCGCTACGCCACTTACTGCGGTTCGTCACCGCACCTCGCGCCGGCCACGCTGATGCTGGTCGCGCATGTCGAGCAAGACGGCGTGTGGCGGGTCGACGGCGGCATGCACCGCGTCGCGCAGACGCTGGCAACGCTCGCCCGGCAGCGCGGCGCCACGCTGCGATTCGATGCCCCGGTCGACGAGATCCTGAGCCGTGACGGCAAGGCCTGCGGCGTGCGACTGGCCGGCGGCGAGACGCTGCAGGCCGACGCGATCGTCTTCAACGGCGACGTGGCCGCGCTCGCCGCCGGCCACCTCGGCCGTGCCGTGCTCGAAGCCGCGGCGCCTGTCGCCCCCGCGCGCCGCTCGCTCTCGGCGCTCACCTGGAACCTGCTCGCGCCGACGCGCGGCTTCCCGCTGTCGCGCCACACGGTGTTTTTCTCGCACGATTCGGCTGCTGAGTTCGACGACATCTTCAAGCGCGGCAACCTGCCCGAATCACCCACCGTCTACGTCTGCGCGCAAGACCGCGCCGACGACGACGCACCCCACGGCGCGCCCGAGCGCCTGCTGCTGATCGTCAACGCGCCCGCCACCGGCGACACGCGCCCGTTCACCCCCGAGGAGTTGGCACGATGCGAAGCACAAACCTTCCGGCTGATGGAGCGTTGCGGCCTGCAGGTGCAGCGCGACCCCGAGCACACGCTGATGACGACGCCGCAGGATTTCGCGCGCCTGTTTCCGGCGACGGGCGGCGCACTGTACGGCCAGGCCTCGCACGGCTGGGCGGCCTCGTTCAGCCGGCCGGGAGCGCGCAGCCGACTGCCGGGGCTTTACCTTGCAGGGGGCTCGGTGCACCCCGGGCCGGGCGTGCCGATGGCGGCGCTCTCGGGCCGGCAGGCAGCGGCGAGCGTGCTGGCCGACCGGGCTTCGGCGCGTGCCTTGCGCCGGCCTTCGACATCCCCGTCGCCCCCGGCGGCTACGCCTGGTGGTACCTCGACGCCTTGAGCGACGACGGCCGACACGGCATCACCGTCATCGCCTTCATCGGCAGCGTGTTTTCGCCCTACTACGCCTGGGCGCGCCGTCGCGCGGGCCCTGCCGGCGCCGACCCGCTGAACCACTGCGCCGTCAACGTCGCCTTGTACGACCGCAGCGAACGCGGCGGCCGGCGCTGGGCCATGACCGAGCGCGGGCGCGGCCAGGTCCAGCGCGACGCGTGCCACCTGCTGATCGGCCCGAGCGCGCTGCAGTGGGTGGGCGAGGCGCTGCACATCGAACTCGACGAGGTCGCCGTGCCCTGGCCCGCGCGCATTCGCGGCACGGTCACGCTGCGCGCGCGACGGCGCTTCGATCACCCGATCGCGCTGGCGAAGGGCCACCACTGGTGCCCGATCGCACCGGCCGCACGGGTCGACGTGAACCTCGGCGCGCTGCGCTGGTCGGGGCCGGGCTACCTCGATGCGAACCACGGCGAAGCGCCGCTGGAAAGCGCGTTTCGCCGCTGGGACTGGTCGCGCGCGCAACTGCCCGGCGGCGACAGCGTCGTGCTCTACGACGTCGACCGCATCGGCGCCGAGCCGCTGCAACTCGGGCTGCGTTTCGATGCGCGCAACGGCGCCGTCAGCGCCATCGAACCGCCGCCCGCGGCGCCGATGCCGTCGACGCTGTGGCGTGTCGCCCGCGGCGGTCGCACCGACGACGGCACGCCGCTGCGCGTGCTGCAGACGCTGACCGACGCGCCTTTCTAC
>JANMWQ010000136.1:0-2497 GCA_031394085.1 Rhizobacter sp.
CCTGATCGATTGCTCGTCGGGCCAGGTCAGCAAGCGGGAGCGGCCGGTGTTCGGGCGCATGTTCCAGACGCCGTTTTCCGACCGGGTGCGCAACGAGGCCGGCATTGCGACGATCGCGGTCGGCGCCATTTCCGAAGCCGACCACGTCAACAGCATCATCGCTGCCGGCCGCGCCGACCTGTGCGCGATCGCGCGCCCGCACCTCGCGAACCCGGCGTGGACGCTGACGGAATCGGCCAGGATCGGCTACACCGAGACCCCGTGGCCGAAGCAATATCGCGCGGCCAAGTCGCAGCTCGAACGCAACTTCGAACGCGAGCGCGCGGCCACGCGCCCGGTGCCCGAGCGCGAATCGCCATGAAGCACCACGACGCGTCGCACGCGCTGCTCAGCGAGGCGCATGAGCTCGGCCACGAAGGCCGTGCTGCCAGCAGCGACCACGCGGCGCTGAAGCTGTGGTTGCGCATGCTCGCGAGCACCACGCACATCGAGGCCGAGATCCGCACCCGGCTGCGTGAGCGCTTCGGCATCTCGCTGGCGCGCTTCGACTACATGGCGCAGCTCTTTCGCTACAAAGAGGGCCTGAAGATGCGCACGCTGTCGCGTTACCTGATGGTGACCGGCGGCAACGTCACCGGCCTGACCGACGAGCTCGAAGCCGAGGGCATGGTGCTGCGCGAGGCCAGCCCCGAAGACCGCCGCGCGTGGATCGTGCGGCTCACGCCCAAGGGCCGCCGCACATTCGAGGCGATGGCGCACGAACACGAACAGTGGATCCTGCACATGTTCGCCGGGCTCGACGCGAAAACCGTGCAGCAGCTCTACACCCACCTGGGCGCGCTGCGGGTGCAGCTCGTGCGGGGCGACGCATTGGCCGAGGAGAAGGTGTGACAACTTCAACTTCAACGACAACGATCGCGACACCGACCGACCGCGTCGACCCGGCGCTGATCGCTGGCAACCGCAAGGCGCTCGCCGGCTACCGCGCGACGCATTTCAACTGGGAGGCCAGCGACGGCGTCGCGACCCTCACGCTGATGCGGCCCGAGCGCAAGAACCCGCTGACCTTCGACTCGTATGCCGAGTTGCGCGACCTGTTCGGCGCGTTGAAGTACGCGACCGATGTGCATGCCGTCGTGCTGATCGGCGCCGGCGACAACTTTTGCTCCGGTGGCGACGTGCACGAGATCATCGGCCCGCTGGTGCGGCTCGAGGCGCCCGAGCTGCTGATGTTCACGCGCATGACCGGTGACCTGGTCAAGGCGATGCGCGCCTGCCCGCAGCCGATCGTCGCGGCCGTCGACGGTGTGTGCGCCGGCGCGGGCGCGATCATGGCGATGGCGTCCGACCTGAGGCTGGCCACCGTGCGCAGCAAGACCGCGTTCCTGTTCAACCGAGTCGGGCTCGCAGGTTGCGACATGGGCGCCTGCGCGATCCTGCCGCGGCTGATCGGGCAGGGCCGGGCGAGCGAGCTGCTCTACACCGGCCGCTCGATGGGCGGCGAAGAGGGCGAGCGCTGGGGCTTTCTCAATCGGCTCGTCGAGCCTGCGAAGCTGCTCGACGAAGCCATGGCCCTCGCGCGAGACCTCGCCGCCGGCCCGACCTTCGCCAACGGCATCACCAAGACCATGCTGCATCAGGAATGGGCGATGACGATCGAGCAGGCCATCGAGGCCGAGGCGCAGGCGCAGGCGATCTGCATGCTCACCGAAGACTTCACGCGTGCCTACGAAGCCTTCGCAGCCAAGCAGAAACCGCGTTTCGAGGGGAACTGAAAACATGCTCAAGCTGCACGGCTTCGCCCAGTCGGGCAACACCTTCAAAGTCGCCTTCCTGCTGCGCGCGCTCGGCGTGGCGTGGCAGCCGGTGCCGATGTCGTTCGCCGACTTCGCCGCCGGTGCAACGCGTGACCCGGCATGGCGCGAGGGCGTCAACGAGATGGGCGAAGTGCCGGTGCTCGAGCTCGACAACGGCGTGAAGATCACGCAGTCGGGCGTGATCCTGACGATGCTCGCCGAGCAGCACGGCCGCTTCGGCGGCAACAGCGAAGACGAGCGCCGCGAAGTCCTGCGCTGGCTCTTCTTCGATAACCACAAGTTCTCGAGTTACTTCGCGACCTGGCGCTTCATGAAGTCGTTCGCCGCCAAGGCGCCCGATCCCGCCGTCGCCGCGTTCCTGAAGAGCCGCGTCGACAGCACGTTCTTCGTCGTCGAGAAGCACCTCGCGGGCCGGCAGTACATCGTCGGTGACTCGCTCTCGATCGCGGACATGTCGCTCTCGGGCTACCTGTTCTATCCGGCCGACGAAAGCGGCTACGTGCTCGAGGAGCGCTTCCCGAACATCGCCGCCTGGCGCGATCGCCTGAAGACCGCGCCGGGCTGGGGCGATCCGTACGAGGTGTTGTCGGGCGAGCGCGTGGCGCCGAAATGGTGAAGGCCACGCCGCACGTCATGAACACCCTGCACGCCATGCCGGATCACCTCGACTGGCCCTTCTT
>JANMWQ010000661.1:0-2256 GCA_031394085.1 Rhizobacter sp.
GTTCCTGATCGGCTTCGGCGTCAAGCTCGCGCTGTCGCAGCGCTGAGTGGTGACGCGATGGCATTGCCGCGTCAGGTCGTGAACCGGTCCTTCAAGCCCACCCAGCAGTCGGCGTAACCGGGGTCGAGTTGCGGGCTCGCGAGCGCGAACCCGGTCGGAACGAACTTGTAGCGACTCTCGAACATGAACGCCAGCGTGTGGTCTAACTTCTGCGGCGTGAGCACCGCCTTGCTGGCGCGCTCGAAGGCTTCTTCGTCGGGCCCGTGCGGCACCATGCAGTTGTGCAGGCTCGCGCCGCCGGGCTTGAAGCCTTCGGGCTTGGCGTCGTACTGGCCGTACACGAGCCCCATGAATTCGGACATCAAATTGCGGTGGTACCAGGGCGGACGGAAGGTGTCTTCCGCGACCAGCCAGCGCGGCGGGAAGATCACGAAGTCGCAATTCGCGGTGCCCGGCGTGTCGCTGGGCGAAGTGAGTACCGTGAAGATCGACGGATCGGGGTGATCGAAGCTGATCGAGCCGATGGTCATAAAGTTGGCCGTGTCGTACTTCACCGGCGCGAGGTTGCCGTGCCAGGCGACCACATTGAACGGTGACTGCTGCATCGGTGCGCGCCACAGGTGGCCACCGTACTTCTTGATGACTTCGTAGTCGCCGTCAGCATCTTCGAACGCGGCAACAGGCGCCTTGAAGTCACGCGCGTTCGCCAAGCCGTTCGAGCCGATCGGGCCGAGCTCGGGCAGGCGGAAGTGCGCGCCGTAGTTCTCGCACACGTAGCCGCGCGACGGGCCCTCCAGCAACTCGACCTTGAACGCCACGCCGCGCGGAAGCAGTGCGATCTCGCCCGGTTTCACCTCCAGCACGCCCATTTCTGTGACGAGCCGCAGCGCGCCTTGCTGCGGCACGACGAGCATTTCGCCATCGGCGTTGACGAGTGCGCGCCGGCCCATCGAACGTGTCGCGAGGTAGATGTGCGCGGCGACGCCGATTTGCATCTGCGCATCGCCGTTGGCGGCGATCGTGCGGATGCCGTCGACGAAATCGGCGTCGACGCCATCGACCCTGTCACCCACGGGGAAGGGTGCCCAGCGCAACGGCTCGGGCGCGAGCGCAGTGTTCGCGTCACCGCCGGTCTGCCAGAAGGCTTGCCCGTAAGCTGCGTAGCGGCCCGACACGACCGAAGGCTGGCGCCGGTACATCCAGGTGCGGCGGTTCTCGTGGCGCGGTGCCGTGAACGCGGTGCCCGACAGCAACTCGGGGTAGAGCGCGAGCGGCGCACGCTGCGGGCTGTTGCGGCCCTGCGGCAACGCGCCGGGCACCGCCTCGGTGGCGTACTCGTTGCCGAAGCCGGTTTGATAAGTCAGTGGCGTCGTGCTGCGCATGGCGGGCTCAGGTGGGGGCCGGCGCGGCCGACTCGCGCGCCGCGACGAGCGCCTGTTTCAGCACCTCGAGCGTGCCGATGTGGTTGGCGAGCAGCAGCACGAGGCGCGCGTTCAGCGCATGGCTGTCGGCGGGTGAGAGCTCACGGTGCGCGTCGATCAGCGCCTCGTAGAAGTCGTCGGGTGCGCTCAGGTGCGGGTCGGTGATCAGCTTCATCGTGTGACGATCTCAGTGCAACGCGAGCGCGCGCTTCAATGCCGCGTTGAGCGCGGCGGCCGAGGGTTGGCGCCAACGCGCGCAAACATGTTGATCGGGCCGCAGCAGGTAGACGGTGCCGGGCAGCATGTCGTAGCGCTCGGCGACGAGACCGTCGTGGTCGACGATGCTGTGCACCGCGTGAGTGTGCGCAGCGGCTTCGCACGGCCGCACGTGCACGACGCGCAGCGGCGCGAGGCCGTCGGCCGCGGCCTGCAGTTGCAACGCGATGCGGCCCGCGTCGGCATCGCCGTAGACGAGGGCGCAGAAGTCGGTGCCGAGTTCACGCAGCAGCCAGCTCTCGCGGTCGTCGGCGCGCGTGACCGGCGCATCGGCAGCGGCCGCACCGGGTCGCATCCGGCCCTCGAAGTGCGCGGAGTCGGGCGTGTTGAGCGGCGAGCGAACCAGCACCGATGGCGTCGAGAGGCGGCCGCTGTTGACCAGCGTGCGGGCGAACGCATGGCGTCTGGAGAGGTCGAGCACGGCGTCGCGGAACAGCCGGCTGACATCGCTCTTCGGTGTGATGAAGTCGGTTGCGCGGGTGGAGTGCAGGATGTTCTCGTCGGCTGCGTATTCGCGCTCTTGCGCGTAGGAGTCGAGCAAGGGCTCGCCGGCGTGCCC
>JANMWQ010000167.1:0-2055 GCA_031394085.1 Rhizobacter sp.
ACGCCGAAGCGTTCGACGCTGCGCGCCGATTTCGATTGGCCGAAGCCCGACAAGCGCCGCGAGTTCCTGCGCGTGCGGCGCAACGATGCCGGCGGGCTCGATCTGTTCGCGAACCAGAGCTCGGGCGTGATGACCTCGGCAGTGTGGGGCGACGGTGTCGTCGACAACCCGAGCGGGCAGGTGGTCGCGAAGGGTGACCTGGTCGAATTCATGTCGTTCGCGGAGCTGCTCTCGTGAAGTTCACGGTGCGCTATTTCGCGTCGATCCGCGAGGCGCTCGGCGCGAGCGAAGTGGTCGACATCGCCGAAGGCAGCAGCGTCGGCGCGGTGCGCGATGCGCTGATCGCGCGCGGCGGCAAGCATGCGGGCGCACTGGCGCGCGGCAAGGCCTTGCGCAGTGCCTTGAACCAGGTGCTGTGCGATGAATCGGCAACGGTCGCCGAAGGTGCCGAACTCGCGTTCTTCCCGCCGGTCACGGGCGGCTGAGATGAACGCGCCGCGCGTCGTCGTCCAGACCGCCGACTTCGACCTCGGCGCCGAAGTCGCCACGCTGCGCACCGGCGATGCAGGCGTCGGTGCCGTCGCGTCATTCATCGGCACGGTGCGCGACCGCAACGACGGCCTCGGTGTCAGTTCGATGGAGTTGGAGCACTACCCGGGCATGACCGAACGCGCGATCGAGTCGATGATCGACGACGCGATTCGCCGCTTCGACATTCGCGGCGCACGCGTGATCCACCGCGTCGGCCTGCTGCAACCGCGAGACCAGATCATGATGGTCGCGGTCACGGCAGCGCACCGCGGACAGGCGTTCCAGGCCTGCGAGTTCTTGATGGATTACCTGAAAACCCAGGCGCCGTTCTGGAAGAAAGAGCAGACGCCCGAGGGCGCCCGTTGGGTCGACGCGCGCAGCAGCGACGACACCGCGATCGCGCGCTGGGGCATCGTCGGGGGCAATGCCGGCACGCCTGCCGACGAGGCTCGATGACAATCGCGTTCCCTTGGGCGCAGCTCCTGGCTGTGGCGATCGGTTCGGCAATCGGTGGGTTGGCGCGTTGGCAGGCCCAGTTCTGGGTCAACCCGCGTTGGGCCGGCTTCCCGCTCGGCACCTTGCTCGTCAACTGCGTCGGTGGGTTCCTGATCGGCATGGCGCTGGCATGGTTCGCGCGCACGCCGAACGAGCTGCTTCGCCTGCTGCTCGTGACCGGTTTCCTCGGCGGCTTGACGACGTTTTCTTCGTTTTCCGGCGAGTCGCTTCTGATGCTGCAGCGCGGCCAGTTCGCGATGGCATTCGCGCACAGTGCGGCGCATCTGCTCGGCTCGCTGGCGTTCGCAGCGCTGGGTTACTGGCTCTTCGCCGCATGGCTTGATTGAGCGCAAGGCGGGTTGCCGGCGCAGCTTGAAAATCAAGCGCATTGCCTCATTTCCGACGCAATCGGAGGATTCTCGCCATGCGCATCGACAAGCTCACCACCAAGTTCCAGGAGGCGCTGGCGGATGCCCAGAGCATCGCAGTCACCAACGACAACCCATACATCGAGCCGGCCCACGTGCTGGCCGCGATGCTGGCGCAGGCCGACGGCCCGAAGGCGCTGCTCGACCGCGCCGGCGCCAACAGCGCCGCGCTGAAGACCGCGCTCGAGGTGGGCGTGCGCGGGCTGCCGCAAGTGCAGGGCAGCGACCAGGTCGTGCAACCGAGTCGCGAACTCGCGGCGCTGCTGCAAACCGCCGAGAAAGAAGCCGGCAAGCGCGGTGACCAGTTCATCGCGAGCGAGATGTTCCTGCTCGCACTCGCCGATGCCAAGACCGATCTCGGCGGCATCGTGCGCGGCCACGGCCTCACGCGCAAGGCCCTCGAAGCAGCGATCGCTTCGGTGCGCGGCGGCCAGACGGTCGACAGCGCCGAGGCCGAAGGCCAGCGCGAGGCGCTCAAGAAGTACACGCTCGACCTCACCGAACGCGCGAGGCTTGGCAAGCTCGACCCGGTGATCGGGCGCGACGACGAGATCCGCCGCACGATCCAGGTGCTGCAGCGCCGCACCAAGAACAACCCGGT
>JANMWQ010000210.1:0-2084 GCA_031394085.1 Rhizobacter sp.
CGTATCGGGCGGGCAGCGCGCCATCCAGGCCAGCGCGTCGGTGGTCTCGATGCGCAACTGCGCGGCGTTCAGGCGCTGCTTGGCGTCGATCAGCGCGAGCGCGAGCCGGCGATCACGCTCGAGCAACACGACCTGATCGGCGCCACGCGACGCGGCCTCGAAGCCGAGCGCGCCCGAGCCGGCGAAGGCATCGAGGCAGCGCCATCCGCTCAAATTTTGTCCGAGCCAGTTGAACAAGGTCTCGCGCACGCGATCGGGCGTCGGGCGCAAGCCCGGCACATCGGCGACCGGCAGCTTGCTGCGCTTCCATTGCCCGCCGATCAACCGAACTTCACTGCGCCGCACCGGAAGCGTCATGAACGAACCGGAATGCCGTCGCGCGCCAGCAGCGCCTTCGCCTGACCGACCGTGAATTCACCGTAGTGGAAGATGCTCGCGGCCAGCACCGCATCGGCGCCGCCGATGCGGATGCCGTCAGACAGGTGCTCGAGCGCGCCGACGCCGCCAGAGGCGATCACCGGCACGCTGACCGCATCGCTGACCGCACGTGTCAGCGCGAGGTCGAAGCCGATCTTGGTGCCGTCGCGGTCCATGCTCGTGAGGAGGATTTCCCCGGCGCCTTGCCTCGTCATCTCGCACGCCCATTCGACCGCATCGAGCCCGGTGTTCTGGCGGCCGCCATGCGTATAGACATCCCAGCCCGACGCATCCGCGCGGCTCTTCGCATCGATCGCGACGACGATGCACTGCGCGCCGTACTTCTGCGAGGCGGCGTGAATCACGGCCGGGTTCGCCACCGCCGCCGAGTTGAAGCTGACCTTGTCGGCACCGGCGTTGAGCAGGCGGCGTACGTCTTCGACCGTGCGCACGCCGCCGCCGACCGTCAGCGGAATGAACACCTGCGAGGCCACCGCCTCGATGATGTGCAGGATCAGATCGCGGTTGTCGCTGGTCGCGGTGATGTCGAGGAAGGTGAGTTCATCGGCGCCTTGGTCGTTGTAGCGCGCCGCGATCTCGACCGGGTCGCCAGCGTCGCGCAGCTCGACGAAGTTGACGCCCTTGACGACACGACCGCCGGTCACGTCGAGGCAGGGGATGATGCGTTTGGCAAGCATCAGGCGCCGTTGAGTTCGTCGGCACGCGCCTGCGCCGCGGCGAAGTCGAGGTCGCCGGTGTAGATCGCGCGGCCGCAGATCACGCCTTCGACGCCCTGGTCTTCAACGGCGCAGAGCTTGTCGATGTCGGCCAGGTTGCTGAGGCCGCCCGAGGCGATCACCGGAATCGTCAACGCCTGCGCCAGCTTCACGGTGGCCTCGATGTTGATGCCCGAGAGCATGCCGTCGCGGCCGATGTCGGTGTAGATCACGCCTTCGACGCCGTAGTCCTGAAACTTCTTCGCCAGGTCGACCACTTCGTGGCCGGTGAGCTTGCTCCAGCCGTCGGTCGCGACCTTGCCGTCTTTCGCGTCGAGCCCGACGATGATGTGGCCGCCGAAGGCCGAACACGCATCGCGCAGGAAGCCGGGATTCTTGACCGCCGCGGTGCCGATGATGATGAACGAGAGGCCGTCGTCGAGGTAGCGCTCGATCGTGTCGAGGTCGCGGATGCCGCCACCGAGTTGCACCGGGATCTCGTCGCCCACTTCGGCCAGGATCGCCTTGACCGCGCCCTCGTTGACCGGCTTGCCGGCGAACGCGCCGTTCAGGTCGACAATGTGCAGACGCTCGGCGCCCTGGTCGCGCCAATGGCGCGCCATCGCCGCGGGATCTTCGGAGAACACCGTCGCGGCGCTCATGTCGCCTTGTTGCAGGCGAACGCAGTGACCGTCTTTCAGATCGATGGCGGGAATGACCAGCATGGGAAGCCCACTACGGTTGTCAAAAGGGCGGGATCAGCTTCGAATTGGAGAGTCGAATCAGTATTCGCGAACGGCCAACAGGGCTGAGTGGAACTGACTCGCGGGCGCGATTCAGGCAGTCCAGGACACGAAATTGGCGAGAAGCCGAAGTCCTGCAGATGAGCTTTTTTCCGGGTGAAACTGTACGGCAAAGAGTGTATCGCGGCCGATTGCGCAAGTAAACGAC
>JANMWQ010000218.1:0-1789 GCA_031394085.1 Rhizobacter sp.
TGGTGCAGGCCCGCGCGCGCTGGGCGCCGCAGGGCGCGAGCTTTCGCACCTGGCTGTTCACGCTCGCGCACCACCGCGCCATCGACCTGCTGCGGCGCAGTGGGCGCGAGGTGTCGATCGACGCGTTCGACGGTGAAGACGGCGCGCCGTGGGAGCCCGGCGCCGATGCGTCGGCCGCGTGGCAACACTGGCCGGCACCGGCCGGAGGGGCGACGGCTGGCGCATCCCACACCGAAGAGCTCGCGTTCTGGCGGCGGGCCGGCGAGCAGCTGCTGGGTTGCCTCGAACAATTGCCGATCGCGCAGCGCAGCGCGTTCCTGCTGCACCACGACGATGGCCTGGCGCTCGACGAAGTCGCGCGTGCGCTCGAAGTCGGCTTCGAGACGGCGAAGACCCGGTTGCGCTACGCGATGAGCAAACTGCGCACCTGCATGGGCGCGTACCTGGCGCCGTTCTCGTCGTCTCCCTCTGCCTTGTCTGCTGCCACCGGAAGCGAGCCGCGATGAGCATGCCGCTTCGACCCGACGATCAACGCGACGACACCGACCGCGACGCCTGGCTCGCCGAAGCGCTGCGCCACGCGCCCGACGCGCAGGCCGCGCCGCCCGCTGCGCTGAGCGAGGCGATCCTGCGCCAGGCGCGGGTGGCGGCGCGCCCCGCGGGAGCGGCGTTGCCGACGCGCAGCCCGTGGGCGACGGCGTGGGCCTGGCTTGCGCGTCCGCCGGTTGCGGCCGGCTTCGCGAGCGTGATGGTCGCGACGCTGGTCGGACTGGTCTGGTGGGATCAACCGATAGCCCCGACCCTCGCGCGCGCGCCGGCGATCGGCGCACCACCGCCGCCGACTGTGGCGGCCCCACCGCCAGCCGCTGCCGTGCCTGCACCTGCACCTGCACCTGCGCTTGAAAAGCCCGCCCGTGATGCCGCGAAGTCCGAAGCCGAACCCGCCGCGCAACGCAAGCTCGCCGCACCGAAACCGATGCAACCGACCATCGAACAAGCTCCGGCGCGCAGCGCTGTTTCGGCACCAGAACGCGAGCGCCTCGCGCAGCTCGCCGATCGCCGCACGGCGACCGATGCCGCGGCACCGGCAGCCCGGCGCAGCGAGGCTTTGGCCGAGGTGCGGCCGGCGGCGTTCGTCACGTTGCTCGCCTCGATCGCCGCGCAACCCGAGCGCTGGGGCTGGGAGCGCAGCGGCGCGGTGCAGCCGATGACACCTGCGCTGCAACGCTGGCTCGCGCAGCTCGACGCCGCCACCGCGACCACCCGCTGGCGCGCCGCCGCTGAAGCCAAGGCGAACCCTGATGCCGAGTCGTCGGGCGAAGCCGCGGCCTTGCGCCTGTACCGCGACGGCACATTGGCCGCGACGCTGCGCCTCGACAACGCCGCCGTCGGACTCGTGCCGGGGCCGCGCGCCGCCCTGCCGTCGGCCACGCTCGGCGCGTTGAAACAGGCGCTCGACGACGCCACCCGCTGAGTCCCACGCGGCCGACCCGGCCACCCGCGAGGCGCCCGGCCGTTATCATGTTCGGTTTTGCGCGACTCCCAGATGCCCGCCCCTGCCGAATCCTCCGCCGCGCCCGGCGCGCCGCCTGAAACGCCGCCCGAAATGACGACAAGCCGCGCCCCGTCATCGGAGGTCGCGAACGCGATTCGCGTCCCGTCATCGGAGGTCGCGAACGCGATTCGCGTTCGCGGGGCCCGCACCCACAACCTGAAGAACATCGACGTCGACATCCCGCGCAACCAGCTCGTGGTGATCACCGGTCTGTCGGGTTCGGGCAAGAGTTCG
>JANMWQ010000256.1:0-2139 GCA_031394085.1 Rhizobacter sp.
CGACTACGCCGACAACCTGCAACGCATCGGCAAGATCATCGCGGCGATGGACACGCCGGCCTCGGGCGACGTCGAGGTGATCAACCTGAAGTTCGCCGTGGCCGCCGACATCGCGCCGCTGGTGCAGCGCATGACCGACAGCGCCGGCAGCACCGGGGCGGGCGCCGTGCCCGGGGTGGCCGCGGGCGGCACCGGCGCGGCGTCGGTGCAGATCGATTCGCGCAGCAATTCGCTGCTGGTGCGCGCGCCGAACCCGGCCCGCATGGCCTCGATCCGCGCGCTCGTCGACAAGCTCGACAAGCCGGTGCAGTCGGCCGGTGCGGCCGGCAATGTGTGGGTGGTCTACCTGCGCAATGCCGATGCGGTCAAGCTCGCGACCGTGCTGCGCGCCGCCTATGGCGGCGGCGCGAGCGGCGGCTCTGCGGGTGGCAGTGGTTCGCTCGGCTCGCCGACCTCCACCGCCAATTCCAACACCGGCAACAACGCCGGCAGCTCGAACAGCGGCGCCTCGACGCAGACGACTTCGCCGCTCGCAGGGTCGGGTGGCCCATCGACCGGCGGCTTCGTGCAAGCCGATCCGTCGAGCAATGCACTGATCATCACCGCGCCCGAGCCGCTGTACAAGCAACTGCGCGCCGTCATCGACCAGCTCGACTCGCGCCGTGCGCAGGTCTATGTGGAGTCGCTGATCGTCGAGGTCGACCCGAGCCAGAGCGTGGACTTCGGCATCCAGTGGCAGAGCATCATCGGCAACAAGGGCGACAACAGCATCGTCGGCGTCGGCACCAACTTCAATTCCGGCACCGACAACATCCTCGGCGCGAGCAAGGCGGTGGTGCAGGGCACCGCCGGCCTGGCCGCCGCCGCGCTGCCGAGCGCCGGGTTCAACATCGGCCTGGCGCGCAAGTTCGGTAACCTCTACACGCTCGGCGCGCTGGCCCGCGCACTCGACAGCCAGACCGGCACCAACATCCTGTCGACGCCGAACCTGGTCACGCTCGACAACGAAGAGGCCCGCATCGTCGTCGGCCAAAACGTGCCGTTCGTGACCGGCCAGTTCACCAACACCGGCACCGGCACGAGCAGCCCGTTCCAGACCATCGAGCGCAAAGACGTCGGCATCACGCTCAAGATCAAGCCGCAGATCGGCGAGAACGGCACCGTGCGCATGACGATCTACCAAGAGTCGTCGTCGGTCGCGACGACCACCGCGGTCGGCACCGACAACGCCGGCCCGACCACCAACAAGCGCTCGATCGAATCGACCATCACGGTCGACGACGGCCAGATCATCGTGCTCGGCGGCCTGATCGAAGACAGCTACAACACCACACGCTCGAAGGTGCCGCTGCTCGGCGACATCCCGTACCTCGGCGCGCTGTTCCGCAGCGAGAACCGCACCCGCAAACGCACCAACCTGATGGTGTTCCTGCGCCCGGTCGTGATGCGCGACCAGAACACGAGCAACAAGATCTCGCTCGACCGTTACGACTTCATTCGCGCGCAACAGCTCGAATCGCAGCCGCCGCCGAGCACGATCCTGCGCATCAACGAGTCGCCAGTGCTGCCGCAGATCCGGCCGGGCGAAGTCGGTGCGACCGGCGCGCCGCGGCCGCTCGGCGACACCTCGGCGCCGCCGCCGCCGATGGCGCCGTCGATCCTGCCACCGGCAACGCCGCCCTCGGCGCCCGCCGCCGAGCCGGTGCCGGCCCCGACACCGACCACCAACTGACCGAACCCGAGGATCACGCACGATGGGCGCACGCCACCCTCTGCCCTACGCCTACGCCAAGGCGCACACGCTGCTGCTCGAAGACGACGGCCAGCGGCTCGTGCTGTGGGCGCCCGAATCGGTCGGCCTGCCTGCCCTGAGCGAAGTGCTGCGGCTCTACGACGTCGACGCGCTCGAACGCGAGGGCGCGGCGTCGCTCGCCAACCGCATCGCGGTGGTCTACGCGGGCAGCGAGTCGAGCGCGGCCACGGTGATCGGCGAGGTCGAGAGCGCGGTCGATCTGAGCCGCATGATGCAGGAGCTGCCGGCGATCGAAGACCTGCTCGAAGCCTCGAACGACGCGCCGATCATCCGCATGCTCAACGCACTGCTCACGCAGGCCGCCAAAGACGGCGCCTCCGACATCC
>JANMWQ010000260.1:0-5067 GCA_031394085.1 Rhizobacter sp.
TCGACGATCGCATCGGCGAGCCCGGTCAGCGGCGCCAGCTCCATCGAGCCGTAGAGCTTGATGATGTCGACGTGCACGCCCTTGTTCGCGAAGTGATCGCGCGCGATCCGCGTGAACTTGGTCGCCACGCGCAAGCGCGAGCCTTGCTTCACGGCAGCCGCGTAGTCGTAGTCGGATCGCACGGCCACGCTCATGCGGCACTTCGCGATGTTCAGGTCGAGCGGCTGGTAGAGGCCCTCGCCACCGTGCTCCAGCAGCGTGTCTTTCCCGACCACGCCGAGGTCGGCGCCGCCGTATTGCACGTAGGTCGGCACATCGGAGGCGCGCACCAGCACCAGCCGCACGTCGGGCCGGCTGGTGCCGAGGATCAGCTTGCGCGTCTTCTCGGGGTCTTCGGCGACCTCGACGCCAGCGGCCTTCAGCAGCGGCACGATCTCGTCGAAGATGCGGCCCTTGGGCAGTGCGAAGGTGATCATCGCCGCGCTCACTTGACTCGCTCGATGTCGGCGCCGATGCCGCGCAGCTTCGCTTCCATCTGGTCGTAGCCGCGGTCGAGGTGGTAAATGCGGTCGACGATCGTGTCACCCTCGGCCACCAGCCCGGCGATCACGAGGCTCGCAGAGGCGCGCAAGTCGGTCGCCATCACGGTCGCGCCCGAGAGCCGCGGGGCGCCGTGCACGACCGCGGTGTGCCCGTCGACCTCGATCTTCGCGCCCAGGCGCACGAGTTCGTTGACGTGCATGAAACGGTTCTCGAAGATCGTCTCGGTGACGACCGAGGTGCCGTCGGCAATGCAGTTCAGCGCCATGAACTGCGCCTGCATGTCGGTCGGGAACGCAGGGTATTCGCTGGTACGAAAGCTCACCGGCTTCAGGCGGCCGCTGCTCTTCACACGGATCCAGCCGCCCTGGTCAGATGAACCGGATTCGATCTGCACGCCGGCTTCACGCAACTTCTCGATCGCCGTTTCCAGGTGCCCGGCGTGGGCGTGCGCCAGGCGCACGTCGCCACCGGCCGCGGCCACCGCGCACAAAAACGTGCCGGTCTCGATGCGGTCGGGGATCACGGTGTGCGTCACGCCGTGCAGGCGCTCGACACCTTCGATGCGGATGCGGCTCGTGCCGTGACCTTCGATCTTCGCGCCCATGCCGATCAACATTTCGGCCAGGTCGGGGATCTCGGGCTCCTGCGCGGCGTTCTCGAGAATCGTCTCGCCCTCGGCGAGCGCGGCAGCCATCAGCAGGTTTTCGGTGCCGGTCACGGTGACCATGTCGGTCGTGATGCGGGCGCCCTTGAGCCGCGCGGCTTTCGCGACGATGTAGCCGTGCTCGACCGTGATCTCGGCGCCCATCGCCTGCAACCCCTTGATGTGCTGGTCGACCGGCCGCGAGCCGATCGCGCAGCCGCCCGGCAGCGAAACGCGCGCCTCACCGAAGCGCGCCAGCAGCGGGCCGAGCACGAGGATCGAGGCGCGCATCGTCTTCACGAGGTCGTACGAGGCCTCGCGCGACGTGAGCTTGCCGGCGTCGAGCGTCACCGCATCGGGCCGCGCTTCGCTGCGGTCGATCGCCACGCCCAGGCTGCCGAGCAGCTTCAGCGCGGTGCTCACGTCGTGCAGACGCGGCAGGTTGCGGATCGTGACCGGCTCGGCGGTCAACAGCGCCGCGAAGAGTTCGGGCAGCGCCGCGTTTTTCGCGCCGGAGATCGTGACCGTGCCTTCGAGCCGGCGGCCGCCGCGGATCAGGAGTTTGTCCATAGGGTTCGTAGTCGCCCCAGGTTTCACATGGCCCTCGGCGCAGATGAATCGGGGTTGGGCCGACACCACACCGACAGCCGCAAAACGCTGCGGCTGGTTGTCAGTGGTGGTGGTGCGCGGAAACCGCGCCGGGGTCGACGGCGGTTGAACTGGAGGCCCATTCGGCCGGCGTGAAGGTCTTCATCGAGAGCGCGTGGATCTGCTCGCGCATCCGTTCGCCGAGCGCTTGGTAGACCCGCTGGTGGCGCTTGATGCGGGTCGTGCCTTCGAACTCGGCCGAGACGATGGTCGCGAAGAAATGCCGGCCATCGCCTTCGACATCGACGTGCTCGCAGGTCAGCCCTTGCGCGATGAATCGCTGGACTTCGTCGGGGGTGGGGTCGGCCATAGTGCCGTAAGTTTAGCGGTACGGGCCGGACTGCACCGCTACGATCGCTATTCGCCTCTTTTCACGAGACGCACCGTGCGCAGCATTTTCCACCTTGCCTTCAATGTCAAAGACCTGGCCGGCGCCCGCGGTTTCTATGGCGACACGCTGGGTTGCGCCGAGGGCCGCAGCGCGCCGACTTGGGTCGACTACGACTTCTTCGGTCACCAGATCTCGCTGCATTTGGGCGAACCGTTCCCGACCGCGCGCACCGGAAGCGTCGGCGAGCACCTGGTGCCGATGCCGCATTTCGGCGTGATCCTGGAATTGGCCGAGTGGCGGGCGTTGGCCGAGCGGCTGACGGCGCGCGGCGTCGGATTCGTCATACCGCCGAGCCTGCGCTTCGAGGGCCAGCCCGGCGAGCAGTGGACGATGTTCTTGGTCGACCCGTTCGGCAACCCGCTCGAGATCAAGGGCCTGAGGTCGCTGGAGACGATCTACAACAACTGATCAGTGGCGAATTTTGTAGCCGATCTTCAATAGGTGCAGGCACAGCGCACAGACGATGATCAGGCTGGCGCTGACGACGGCGAGGCTGATCGTGGGGGCGACATCGCTGACGCCGAAGAACCCGTGACGAAAGCCGTCGATCATGTAGAAGAACGGGTTCAGGTGGCTCACCGCGTTCCAGAACGGTGGCAACGAGCCGACCGAATAGAACACGCCCGACAAGAACGTCATCGGCATGATGACGAAGCTCTGGAACGCGGCGATCTGGTCGAACTTCTCGGCCCACAGGCCGGCGATCAGCCCGAGCGCGCCCATCATCGCGGCGCCGGCGAGGCCGAACACGATGGTCCACAGCGGGTTCGCGAGGTGGAGCGGCGCGAACCACACCGTCGCGATCAGCACGCCCGCACCGACCACGAACCCACGCACCACCGACGCACCCACGTAGGCGAGAAACCACGCCCAGTGCGACAGCGGCGCGACCAGCAGGAACACCAGGTTGCCGGTGATCTTGCTTTGAATCAGCGACGAGCTGCTGTTCGCGAACGCGTTTTGCAGCACGCTCATCATCACGAGGCCCGGGATCAGAAAGCTGGTGTAGCTGAACCGACCGAACACCTTCACGTGGTCTTCGAGCACGTGACCGAAGATCAGCAAATAGAGGATGGCCGTGAGCACCGGCGCGGCGACGGTCTGGAAGGCGACTTTCCAGAAACGCAGCACCTCTTTATAGAGCAGCGTGCCGGTGCCCGACAGCACATCGACCGCACTCATGCGGCCACCTTCGCAGGTTCGATCGTGGGCGGTGGCCCGTTCATGATTTCGAGGAACACGTCTTCCAGATCGGCGCGGCCGATCTCCAGGTCTTCGGGCTGGCAGCCCGAGGCGCGCAACACGCCGAGGATCGTCTCGACCTCGTGCGCGTCGTGCGCCGTGATCTGCACGACGCGCCCGGTGACGCGCGATTGCGCGGCGAGCGAGGCCGGCAGCGGCGCGTTCGTCTTGAAGCGCAGCATCGTGCTGGCGGTGCCGGCGAGCAGCGCCGAGGTGCGGTCGAGCGCGACGACGCGACCCTGCTTGAGCATCGCGAGCCGCCCGCACAGCGCCTCGGCCTCTTCGAGGTAGTGGGTGGTGAGCAGCACCGTGTGGCCTTCGCGGTTCAGGCGCGCGACGAACTGCCACAGCGTTTGCCGCAGTTCCACGTCGACGCCAGCGGTCGGCTCGTCGAGCACGATCACCGGCGGCCGGTGCACCAGCGCCTGCGCGACCAGCACGCGGCGCTTCATGCCGCCGGAGAGTTGCCGCATGTTGGCGTCGGCCTTGTCGGTCAGGCCGAGGTTGGCGAGCAGCTCGTCGATCCACGCATCGTTGGCTTTCTTGTCGTTGCGAACACCGAAATAGCCGCTCTGGATTCGCAACGACTCGCGCACGCTGAAGAACGGGTCGAACACCAATTCTTGCGGCACGATGCCGAGGCTTCGGCGCGCGGCGGCATAGTCGGTTACGACATCGTGGCCGAGCACCTTCACGCTGCCGCTGCTCGCGCGAGCCAAACCGGCGAGGATGCTGATCAGCGTCGTCTTGCCGGCGCCGTTCGGCCCGAGCAGGCCGAAGAACTCGCCGGCTTCGATGTCGAAGCTCACGTTGTCGACGGCCAGGGTGGCGCCGCGGGCGCCTTCGTACGTTTTCACGACGTTCTGGAATGAGATGGCTGGCATGTGGCCACAGATTGTAGGCACGCACTTTCGCGCGGGCACGCGAACCTATGGCCGATGCCGATTCGCCGCCTCGGCAGTTGATGCTAAATTGGCCTGCAGGGATTCACAACGACTCATGGCCACGCCGACCACCGACCCGCGCAAGAAACCGCGCCGCACGGCCGAGCGCATTCTCGAAGTCACGCTGGTGCTGTTCAACCGCTTCGGCGAGCCGAACGTGTCGACCACATTGATCTCGGCCGAGCTCGGCATCAGCCCCGGCAACCTGTACTACCACTATCCGGCCAAAGACGAGCTGATCAACAGCCTGTTCGACCGCTACGAGCGCTCGTTGTCGGAGCTGCTGCGCGCAGCCGACGGCGTGGCGAATGTCGAGGACGCCTGGCTGTTCTTTCACATGTTGTTCGAGCTGATCTGGGACTACCGGTTTCTGTACCGTGACCTGAACGACCTGCTCTCGAAGAACCGACGGCTCGAAACCCATTTTCAGTTCGTGCTCAAGAACAAAGGCAAGGCGGTGCAGCAGGTGCTCGACGGCCTCGCGAGAAGCAACGCGATGCGCATCGATGCGCGCGACGTGGAACCGGTCGCGACCGCGATGGTCGTCGTGCTGACCTACTGGCTGAGCTACGAGTACGTGCGCGACCCACGCAACGCACTCGAGACCGAGAGCGCCGGCGCGGCCTTGCTGCGTGGCGCCTTCCACGTGCTCAGCC
>JANMWQ010000267.1:0-8558 GCA_031394085.1 Rhizobacter sp.
ACTGACCTCAGCCGAGGGCCCGATCACCCGCGCGACCGAGCTCGACGCGCTCGCCACGCCGTTCGAGCTGCGCGGCGCGGTCGATCTGCTGCTCGACGAGCTCGGCGCGCAGCCACCCACCATGACGTCAGCGTCAGCGTCCGTGCGCAGCGCGCACCGCGCGGCGGTGGTCGCGCGCCGCGGTGGTGGCGGTCGGTCGGTGTTAGTGGTCGACGGCAGCGCGATCGCGCGCAGGTTCCTGATGCAGCGGCTGGACAGTCTGGGCTACCACGCACACGGCGCCGACAGTGGCGAGCAGGCGCTGGTGATGAGCCTGCAGCAAACGTTCGCGATCGTTTTTCTCGAGTTCGAGCTCGGCCCGAAACACAGCATCGACGGCCTCGGCCTGTGCCAAGCGATCAAGCAGAAGACCGATCACCCGCGTGGCCTCGAGCCGGCCGTGGTGATGGTCACCGGCCGGGCGGGTTCGTCGGACCGCGTGCGCGGCTCGCTCGCCGGCTGCGACGCCTATGTGACGAAGCCGCTCGCCGAGGCGACGCTGATCGCTGCGCTCGCCGACGTCGACCCGCTGTTCAAGTAACGCGCCGCGCGGCACTCAATGTTTGTCGCTTCTGGCGATGGCCAACAGGTGATCGAGCTCGACCTTGTACTTCACGCAGTTCGACTTGTGCCAGCGATAGATCAGCCACATCGTGCCGGCCACCACGCCCCCGAACAACGCAATCGCGGCGAACGCAGACAGGCCGAACTTGGTCATGCCGGTATAGAACGCGCCGAGGCCGAGGATGCAGGCCTGCTCGTTGAAGTTCTGCACCGCGATCGAACGGCCCGCGCCCATCAGGTTCGCACCCCGGTGCTGCAGCAACGCATTCATCGGCACCACCATGTAGCCCCCGATTGCGCCGAGCAGAATCAGGAACGGCGCCGCCACCCACACGTTGGTGATCGCGTTCAGGCCGATCACCAGCAGGCCGAGCGCGATGCCCAGCGGGATCACGCCGGTCGCCTGGTCGAGCTTCATGCGCATCGAAGCGACGATCGCACCGGCCGCCGTGCCGATCACCACCACCGCGACCAGTGAGGTCGCTTGCGTCGTGGTGTAGCCGAGCGCCGCGGTCGCCCAGGCGAACACGATGATGCGCAGGTTGCCCGAGACGCCCCAGAACAGCGTGGTGGTGGCCAGCGAGATCTGGCCGAGCTTGTCGGTCCAGAGGCGCGCGTTGCAACTCGAGAAGTCGCGCATCAGCCCGACCACACCGTGACCCAACGGCTGAAGCGGCGCCTCGGTGCGCGGGATGCGCAGATTGAACATCGCCGCGATCAGGTAAAGAAACACGATCACCGCGATCGCCGATTCGGGCGCGGTGTTGACGCCGGTGTCGATCATCGGCAGGTCGAACGCGAGCAGGTGGCGCGAGACCACCGTGCCGATCAGCTGCCCGCCGAGGGCGATGCCGAGGATGATCGACATGATCGTCAACCCCTCGATCCAGCCATTGGCCTTGACGAGCTGCGAGTTCGGCAGCAACTCGGTCAGGATGCCGTACTTCGCGGGCGAGTACGCCGCCGCGCCGAGGCCGACGATCGCGTAGGCCACCAACGGGTGGCCACCGAACAGCATCATCAGGCAGCCGACGACCTTGATCCCGTTCGCGAAGAACATCACCTTGCCCTTGGGCACCGCATCGGCGAAGGCGCCGAGAAACGGCGCCAGGATCACGTAAAAAAGCGCGAACATCGGCCCCAATGCGGGGATGTTCCAAGACGGTGCGTTCGTCGTCTTGAGCATCTCGATCGCCGCCACGAGCAGCGCGTTGTCGGCCAGCGAGCTGAAGAACTGCGCCGACATGATCGTGTAGAAACCTTTTTTCATGCGCGCGGCGGCTGCTGTTCTGACGTGACGGAAAACGAAAGCATTTGCGGGATTGTCGCCGCTGGCACGGGGCGCTATGGAGCCCCGGAGCAGACGCCGGGTTACCCCTTAGTTAGGGCACGAAAGCGTGCGCTCAATGCTTGTCGCTTCTGGCGACTGCAAGAAGGTGTGCGAGCTCGGCCGGGTAATCGGTGCGATTCGACCGGTGCCAGCGGTACACGCCCGCCATCGTCACCGTGACCAACAGGCCGAAGAACGTGATCGCGCTGAAGACCGAGAGGCCGAGCCGCGTCATGCCGATGTAGAACGCCGCGAAGCCGAGAATTGCCGCCTGCTCGTTGAAGTTTTGCACCGCCAGCGAGCGGCCCGCGCCCATCAGATTGGCGCCGCGGTGATACAGCAGCGCGTTCATCGGCACGACCAAATAGCCGCCGACCGCGCCGAGCACCAACAGGAACGGCACCGCGGCCCATGCACTGTCGATCAGGTTCAGCGCCACCACCAGCACGCCCATGCAGATGCCCAGCGGGAGCACGCGCGTGGCCGTGTCGAGCCGCACGCGCGAAGCCGCCAGAATCGCGCCGGCCGCGGTGCCGAGGGCGAGCACACCGACCAGCGCCGCGGTCTGCGAGGTCGTGTAGCTCAGCGCCGCCGCCGCCCACGCGAACACGATGTTCTTCAGGTTGCCCGAGGCGCCCCAGAACAGCGTGGTCGTCGCCAGCGAGATCTGGCCGAGCTTGTCGGACCAGAGCCGCGCGTTGCAGAGGACGAAGTCGCGCAGCAGCGCGCCGACGCTGTTGCCGATCGGCTGCAGCGGCGCCTCGGTGCGCGGAATGCGCAGGTTCAGCAGCGCCGCGATCACGTAGAGGCCCATCAACACGACCAGCGCCGATTCGGGTGCGGTGGTGATGTCGAAGTCGAAGAGCGGCGCGTTGAGCGCGAGCAGGTGGCGCGAAACCGTCGGCCCGACGAGCTGGCCGCCGCACACGATGCCGAGAATGATCGAGACGATCGTCAGCCCCTCGATCCAGCCGTTCGCCTTGACCAGCTGCGACGCCGGCAGCAGCTCGATCACGATGCCGTACTTGGCGGGCGAGTAGGCGGCCGCGCCGAGCCCGACCACCGCATACGCGAGCAGCGGGTTCAGCCCAGCCAGCATCAGCAGGCAGCCGACCATCTTGATCGCGTTGGCCGCGAGCATGACCTTGCCTTTGGGGAAGGCATCGGCGAAGGCGCCGAGAAAGGGCGCGAGCAGCACATAGAACAACGCCAGCATCGGCGCCAGCCACGCGACGCGCGAGGCCATGTTGTTGGCTCGCAGCATCTCGAGTGCGACCACGCCGAGGGCGGTGTCGGCCAACGCACTGAAGAACTGCGCCGCCATGATGGTGGAAAAGCCCTTCTTCATGAACTGCGCGTGCGCCACGCCGCCGTCAGATGTGTCCGCATGGGCCTCCTTGCCGGCGGCGTTATAGCACGCAGGTTCGACCGGATCCGGGCTGGCAGAATTCGCGCATGCCGCGCCCCGTCGAAGCCCTCATTCACACCCAAGCCCTGGCGCACAACCTCACGCGGGCGCGCGCCGCGGCGCCCGACGCGAAGGTCTGGGCGATCGTGAAGGCCAACGCCTATGGTCACGGCATCGAGCGCGCGTACGCGGGGCTCAAGGGTGCCGACGGCTTCGCGCTGCTCGATCTGGCCGAGGCCGAACGCATCCGCGCGCTCGGCTGGCGCGGCCCCGTGCTGCTGCTCGAAGGCTGCTTCGAGCCGCGCGATCTCGAACTCTGCTCACGCCTGAACCTGTGGCACACGGTTCACCACGAGGCGCAGATCGACTGGCTCGCCGCGCACAAGACGCACGTGCCGCACCAGGTCTATCTGAAGATGAACAGCGGTATGAACCGGCTCGGCTTTCGGCCCGCGCACTTCCAGCACGCGTGGCAACGGCTGAGCGGCCTCACGCAGGTCGAGAGCATCGCGCTGATGACGCATTTGTCCGACGCCGACAACACGCGCGGCATCGCGCACCAGCTCGCGGTGTTCGAGGAGGCGACGCGCGGCATGCCCGGCGAACGCACGCTCGCGAACAGCGCCGCGACCCTGCGCTTCGCGCCGGACTGCGACAGCGTGCGCGCTGACTGGATCAGGCCCGGCATCATGGTCTACGGCTCGGCACCCGACTTCCCCGGGAAATCGATCGCCGACTGGGGCCTGCGCCCGACGATGAGCCTGCGCGCCGAGGTCATCGCCGTGCAAGACCTCAAGGCCGGCGAGCAGGTCGGCTACGGCAGCCGCTTCACCGCCGAGCGCGACATGCGCATCGGCGTGATCGCCTGCGGTTACGCCGACGGCTACCCGCGCGTCGTGCCCGACGGCACGCCGGTGCTGATCGGCGAGGTCCGCACGCGGCTCGTCGGGCGGGTGTCGATGGACATGATCACGATCGATTTGAGCGGCCAACCCGGGGCACCCGAGGCCCAAATCGGCAGCGTCGCGACGCTGTGGGGCGCGAGCCCGGGCGGCACGGTGCTGGCGATCGACGAGATCGCGCATGCTGCCGGCACCGTAGGCTACGAGTTGATGTGCGCGCTTGCGCCGCGCGTGCCGGCGCGGGCGGTTTGAGATGAAGCCGCAGAGAACCCGGCTCCTCCCCGCTCACCCCGCGCGGTCGCCATCGGTTTCGTTCCCGCAACTGGTCGGTGCCGTCACGCAGACGCACGACCGCTTCATCATCATCGCCGGGCGCGCGGTCAACACCAGCCTGACGCTGCGCAACTGGGTCATCGGCGGCTACATCCAGCAATACGAGCAGCGCGGTGCCGACCGCGCTGACTACGGCGAGTTCCTGCTCGACCGGTTGGCGGAGAACTTGCAACGCCACGATTTGCCGCGCATGTCGGCGCGCGAGTTGCGGCGCTATCGGCTGCTGTTCCAGCGCTACCCGCGAATGTGGGAGTCGCTGACTCCCGACTTGCAGAAGCAGCTGCCGGCACCGGCTGTTTCGGCTTCTGCCATTCGGGAGTCGGCGACTCCCGAATGGCCCGCGGTGCCGACCAAGGCGCTTGTCGAGAACTTGTCGTTCACGCACTTCGTCGAGCTGCTGGCGCTCTCAGACCCGGCGCAGCGAACCTTCTACGAGATCGAATGCCTGCGCGGGAATTGGTCTGTTCGCGAACTCAAGCGGCAGATCGCCAGCCTCCTGTACGAGCGAGCGGGCTTGTCGATCGATCCAAAGAGGCTCGTCGACGGCACGCGCCAGGTTCATGGAATTCTTTCGCCGCGTCACATCGTTCGAGACCCGTACGTCTTCGAGTTTCTCGGCTTGAAGAGCGCCGACGTGATGAGTGAATCGGCGCTCGAAGACCAGCTGCTCGATCGCCTGCAGGAGTTCTTGCTGGAGATGGGCGAAGGCTTCTGTTTAGAGGCGCGCCAAAAACGCATCCTGATCGGCGATGCGCACGGCTTCGTCGACCTGGTTTTCTATCACCGCATCATCAAGTGCCACGTGCTGGTCGAGCTGAAGCTCTCGGCGTTCAGTCACGAGAACATCGGCCAGCTCAACACCTACGTGAACTGGTACGGGCGAAACATGCGCAGCGACGGTGACGGTCCACCGATCGGCATCCTGCTGTGCACGCACAAGGATCACGCCTTGGTCGAGTACGCACTCGCGGGCATGGACAACCGGCTCTTCGTCTCGCGCTACCAGCTCGAGTTGCCGAAGAAAGAAGAGATGCAGCGCTTTCTCGAAGCCCAGATATCGCAGCTCGAGACGCCCGTTGCGCGTCGAAGTCGGGGTCAAGGCGCATGAGCGAACCGGCGTTCACCGTCGCCGAAAACGAAGTCGAGTTCACCGCGATCCGCGCGCAGGGCGCGGGCGGGCAGAACGTCAACAAGGTGTCGAGCGCGGTGCACTTGCGCTTCGACATTCGCGCGTCGAGCCTGCCCGAGCCGATCAAGGAGCGGCTGCTCGCGCTGAGCGATTCGCGCATCACCACCGAAGGCGTGCTCGTGATCAAGGCGCAGACCACGCGCAGCCAGGACATGAACCGCGCCGACGCGCTCGCGCGGCTGCAGGCGATCGTCGACGCGGTCGCGGTGCCACCGAAGGCGCGCCGGCCGACCAAGCCGACCTACGGCTCCAAGCAGCGCCGCCTCGAAGGCAAGAGCCAGCGCGCGCAGACCAAGGCCGGGCGCGGGCGCATCAGCGAGTAGGGCGCAGCGCGCATGCGCGCGGCTCGCTGACGGGCACGCGCTTCGGCGCTTCAGCATCTCGCGCCGACCGCCAGCATCTCGCGCCGTGCGCCGCCGTTTCGTCGCATGCGGGATGGCAAACAGGCGCGGGCTGCCTAGAGTGCACCCATACGCCATCCACGGGAGTCCCCATGAAAGCCCTTCTCACCGTCTGCACCGCCGCCCTCGCACTCGCAGCCTTCACCACGCTGGCCCACGCCGAAGCGCCCGGCGGCTGCGCCAAGGTCGAGGTGCAAAACCTGCGCACCGGCCAAGGCCCGCTGATGGTGGCCGCCTACACCAATGCCGCCACCTTCCGCAAGACGGCGGCGAGCCAGCAGCGCGTCGCCGTGACCGGCGAGACGATGACGATCCAGGTCTGCGGCCTGAGCGGCGACACGGTCGCGCTCACACTGTTTCAAGACCTGAACGCCGACGGCAAGCTCGACGCCAACCCGTTCGGCATCCCGACCGAGCCCTGGGGCGCCTCGGGCAAATCGACGCCGATGACGGGCCCCACGTGGGACACGGCGCAGGTGCCACTCGGCGCCGAGGCGATCGTCGTCAAGCTCTCCAAGTAATCGACCGACAAACCGGAGCACCACCATGCAACGCCGCGATTTTCTCAGCGCTTCATTCCGTGTCGGTGCAGCCGTCACCGCCGCCACGAGCTGGCCCGCCTTCGCGCTCGCGCCCGAGGGCCAGGCCTTCGACGGTGCGGTCGCGAGCCAGCCCTGGCTCAAGCCGTTCAAGGGCGTGACCGACCGAGACCTGCGCTGCGACGCGCTCGCGCTCTCGGGCAAGTGGCCGGCCGATTTTCGCGGCCGCTTCTACCGCAACGGCCCGGCGCTGCACGAGCGCGACGGCCAGCGCTACCACCACTGGTTCGCCGGCGACGGCATGGTGCAGCAGTTCAGCTTCACGGGCAGCGGCAGCGGCAACAAGGCGCCCACCGTGCGCCACCTCGGCCGCCTCGTGCGCACGCCCAAGCTGCTGGCCGAACGGCACGCTGGCAAGTTCCTCTACAGCGCGTACGGCACGAAGATCGCGAGCGACGAGCCGGGTGCCACACCCACGCAAGGCCCCGACGCCTTCAACGTCGCGAACACCAGCGCGATCGAACACGCCGGCCGCGTGCTCGCGATGTGGGAAGGCGGCTCGGCCTTCGCGCTCAGCCCCGACGACCTCTCGACGCTCGGCCCCGTCACCTGGCAAGACGGCCTCGCGCAGATGCCGTTCTCGGCGCACCCGAAGCTCGATGCCGCGGGCAACCTGTGGAACATCGGCAGCGCCGGCGCGAACCTCGTCGTCTGGCATGTCGACCCTGCCGGCAAGTTGGTTCGCGCGCAGATCGGCGAGACGCCCTACCCCGGCGGCATGGCGCACGACGCGGCGATGACCGAGCGCTACATCGTGCTGCCGCTGCCGCCGGTCAAGCTCCACTTCGGCGAAGACGTGGCAGGCGGCAAGGCCTTCACCCACGAGCCGAACGAGCCGCTGCGCATCCTCGTGATGAAGAAGGACGACATTGCGCAGCGCCGCGTCTTCGAGCTGCCGTCGCAAATGGTGTTTCACGTCGGCAACGCGCACGAGCGCGCCGACGGCAGCATCGCGCTGAGCTTCGTCGCCTCGCCGACGCCCGAGTTCGTGATGCGCGGCGCCTCATCGCTGATGGCCGGCCACCCGGCGAGTTTCGGCGGCTCGAGCACGCAACTCGCGGTGCTCGACATGCGCACCGGCAAGGCGCGTGTGGAGGGCCTGCGCGACACCGTCGAGTTCCCACGCGTCCACCCGATGCGCAACGGGCTCTCCACGCGCTACCTGCTGACCGCTGCGGCCTGGGCCGCACGCAGCGAGCAGCCGCTGTGGTTCCACGGCCTGCAGCTGCGCGATGTCGAGACCGGCCGCGTGCAGCGCTACGACTACGGGCCGGGCACGGTCGTGGAAGAGCACATCGTCGTGCCCAAGCCCGGCGCCCGCGCCGAGCTCGACGCCTGGCTGCTCGGCACGACCTTCGATGTGGCCAAAGGCGTGACCCGCGTGAACCTGCTCGATGCCCGCCACATCGCCGACGGCCCGGTCGCGCAGGCCACGCTGCCGTACTGGCTGCCGTATGGATTCCACGGCAACTTCACGGCGGCTTGACACCCGCGTTTGCAGGAGAAGCGCCGGAGCCGCGTTTCGCGGTGACCTCGATCTCGATGCGCATGCGCGGATCGACCAGGCCGGCACAGACCGTCATCGCCGCCGGGCGCACCTCGCCGAAGTACTTGCGCAGCGTCGGCCAGCAGCGGCTGAAATCGTTGCCGGGCGGCAGCACGTAGGTCACGCGAACAACGTCCGCGAGAGTCGCACTGGTCTGCACGAGCGCGGCCTCGATGTTCTGCAGGCACTGCTCGGTCTGCGCGACCAGGTCGTCGGCGATTGCCATGGTCGCGTAGTCGAACCCGGT
>JANMWQ010000269.1:0-1856 GCA_031394085.1 Rhizobacter sp.
CGTGCCGCCGGGCTTGAGCAGCGACCGCAGGCGCGTCAACGCGGCTTCCGGCTGCGCAAGGTGCTCGAGCACGAAGCACACGAAGACGTGGTCGAAGGGCGCGGGCTCGGCGTCCCACGCGAACAGGTCGGCTTGCGCGAACGAGACGTTCGTCAGACCGGCCGCCGCGACCCGCTGCCGCGCCAACGCGACCGAATCGGCGCAAATGTCGATCGCCGTGAAACGCGCTTGCGGGCTGCGAGCCGCGAGGGTCAGCGTCTGTGCACCGACCCCGCAACCGAACTCGAGCACCGTGCTGCCGGGCGGGTAAGCAGCGTCCGCGTGCAGCAGGTCGACGAGGGTCTGAGCCTGGTCCTGCAGGCGGGCGCTTTCACGGGGCTGGTAGCCGTGGACGTACGCAGTGGGGTTCATGCGCGGCAGTCTCGCCACGCGGGACCGATGCGTCTTGAACGTTCTTGCAGAAAGCTCAGAACGGCGTCAACGCGCCGCCGCCCGCGCCCACGCGCCGGGCGTGAAACCAAAGCGGCGCGCGAAGACGCGAGTCATGTGGCTCTGGTCGGCGAAGCCGCTGCTCGCGGCCGCCTGCGCCAACGACGCGCCGCCGCGGATCAGGCCCCGCGCCCGCTCGGCACGCCGCTGCAACAGCCAGGCGTGCGGCGGCAGACCATACGCTTTCTCGAAGCCGCGCAGCAACTCAAACGTGCTGACCCCCGCCTGCGCCGCCAGCTCGGCCAGCGTCGGCGGTGCGAGCGCCTCATCGGACAGCCGGTCACGGGCTTCGCACAGCGCACGCGAAGGCGCAAATGCGGGCATCGATGCCGCCCGCACCGCTGCGTGGCCCGCCAGCAGCAGCGCGCAGACTTCGGTCAGCGACTCCTCGCAGGCCAGCATCGGCATCCGCGCACTGCGCCATCGGTCGAGCCGCGCGAACAGGCGCTGCAGCGCGTCGCGCAGGCGGCTGTCGCGGATCACGGGATGCGCCAGCGCGATCGCTGCGGCCTCGCCCGGGCGTGCAGCGAACGCGGCGAACAGGTGGGGTTCGAGGTAGACCATGCGCCAGCGTCGCGACGCGCCGCCGAGCGGGCGGCCGTCGTGCACCTCGCCGGGGTTCGTGCTGATCAGGTCGCCGGCTGCCGCCTCGACTTCACCGCGGCCACTGGCCGAGCGCTGCGCGCCCTGTTCGATCAGCCCGAGGCCGAACGTGTCGTGCGCGTGGCGGCCGAAGCTGCGGCCGCTGTCGATCTGGGTGGCGTGAACGCCGGGCCACGGCGTGCCGAACACGCGGCTTCGGTGCTGCGCGGCCGCGGCCTTCACTTGACCGGCGGCGTCGCGCCGACCGAGAACTCGATCAGCGACAGGAAGCCGTCGCGGTCCTTGTCGAGTTCGTCGAAGCGCGCTGCGATCTCGGGAAAGCGCTGGGCCTCGTCGCGCGACAACTTGCCATCGCCGTTCGTGTCGGCGCGCGCGAACGCGGCCTCGATCGCCTCGCGGTCGACGGCCGACATCGCGGCCGCCGCGGGCAGCGCCGACGCCAGTGCACAGCCAATCAGGGCGACCCCGCCACAGCGGCGCAGCCAAACGAGCTTCAGACGCATTCCATGTCCCAGGCGTGAATTCAACCCGCGATTTAAACCGCTTCGCGCCCGACCCGCCAGCATGTTTGCGCGCTCTTACGCCGGTTACTTCAGGGCTGCGCGCGCCTTCACCGCCTCACTCAACACCTCCAGCACTTCGAGCGAGTGATCCCAGCCGATGCAGGCGTCGGTGATGCTCTTGCCGTATTCGAGCTGGGCCGGATCATCCTTGCCAGCGCTGAACTTCTGCGCGCCGGCGTGCAGGTGGCTCTCGACCATCAC
>JANMWQ010000273.1:0-1620 GCA_031394085.1 Rhizobacter sp.
CCTTGCGCGACCGACTCGCGGTACTTCAGCTTGCCCGCTGCGACGGCGGTGCCGAGTTCTTTCAGCGCCTCGGGCCAGAGCGCCATGTGCTCGCTGACGATGAAGCCTTCGAGCGTCAACCGGTTCATCAGCAGCAATTGCGGCTGCTTCATCGGGATCGGTTCGCCGTCGTAGCCGCTGATCATGCCGCACAGCGCGATGCGGCCGAAGGCGTTCATGCGCGGCAGCACCGCGTCGAGCACCGCGCCGCCGACGTTCTCGAAGTAGCCATCGATGCCGTCGGGCGTGGCTGCCTTGATGGCCTCGTAGAGCGACTTCGGGTCCTTGTGCGCTTTGTAGTCGATGCAGGCGTCGAAGCCGAGTTCATTGACCACGTAGCCGCACTTGTCGGCGCCGCCGGCGATGCCGACCGCGCGGCAGCCGCGTGCTTTGGCGAGCTGGCCGACCGCGCTGCCGACCGCGCCGCTGGCCGCGCTCACCGCGATGGTCTTGCCCGCCACCGGCTTGCAGATCTGCGTCAGGCCGTACCACGCCGTCACGCCTGGCATGCCGACGGCGCCGAGGTAGGCCGACAGCGGGATGTGCGCGGTATCGACCTTGCGCAGCGTGCCCGGCACGGTCGCGTCGACGACGCTGAACTGCTGCCAGCCGCCGAAGCCGACGACCTTGTCGCCGACCGCGTAGCCCGCGTTCTTCGACGCGACCACTTCGCCGACCGTGCCGCCCTGCATCACCGCGTTCAGCGGCTGCGGCACGGCGTAGCTCTTCGCGTCGTTCATGCGGCCGCGCATGTACGGATCGAGGCTCATGAAGTGGTGGCGCACGAGCACCTGGCCGTCTGTGAGTTCGGGGACTTCTGCCTCGATGAGCTTGAAGTTGTCGACCGAGGCCTCGGCGGTCGGGCGTGAGACGAGGTGGATTTGCTGGTTGGTGGTCATGTTTTTCTCCGGGTGTTGTGTGGGTTCGATGGTTCGGGTCAATCCGTCGACAGCGGCGCTTGTTGCAGCGCGTTGGTCGAGGTCGGGCCGATCGGCAGGCGTTTCACGTATTTGAAGGTGCCGGTCGAGTGGGTGCAGGCGCGGCCCTGTGGGTCGTAGATCGTGCCTTCGGTGAACGCCATCGTCGCGGTGCGGTGCATCAAGCGCCCCTTGCCAACGAGCGTGCCCACCGCAGGCCGCATGAAGCTGGTCTTCATTTCGATCGTGACGACACCCATCTCGGGGTTGGCGCTGCGCGCCGCGGTCGCCATCACGACATCGAGAAAGGTCATGCAGGCGCCGCCATGCACGACCTCGAAGCTGTTGGTGTGCTCGGGCTTGGCAGCGAAATGCATTTCGGATTCGCCATCCTCGAAGCGCTCGAGCGTGAAGCCGAGCAGCTCGACAAAAGGGATCGTGACGCCGAAGGGGATGCTCATTGGAGCTGCTCCTCAGGATGGTCAGGCGACCCGTCGCGCGGGCTTTGGCCATCGGGCAGCCCACTGCGCTCATGCCCGGGGGCAGAGCCCCGGGCGCTCGCCAGGCACAAACAGTCCTCAGGACTGTTTGTGTCCGGGCGCGCTCCCCCGGCTCGGGCTTCGCCCAAGCCTCCTCCTTTACTTCGCTCCGTGGGCCACCCGAC
>JANMWQ010000308.1:0-1509 GCA_031394085.1 Rhizobacter sp.
CCAGCGGCCCGCGCCCGACGGAATGTCGCGCTCCCAGACGCCGAGGCGGCCGAACTCCTGCGCCATGTCGAGCAACTCGGCGAAACGCTGTGCACGCGCGGCAAGTTCGTGGTGGGCGGTGGTGTCGCGCAGCGTCCAGAGCCGGTCGGTGTCGATGCGCGTGATGTGCGCTTCGACCCACAGCGTGCTGCCCGCTGCGTTCCGCAGCGCCAGTTCGGCAGCCGGCAGACCCGAGCCGCGCAATCCAGCCGAGAGCGCGTCGCGCAGGGGACCGGCGGGCGATGCCAGCGTCAGCAGATCGGCGCCCGGGCCGAGGCCGGTGGTGCGCTCGAAAGCGGCGTTGCACCATCGAACGCAGCCTGCTGCGTCGGTCAGCGCCAACAGGTCGTGGCTCTGGCCAAGCCATGCCGAGAGCAGGCCCGTGGGAAGCGGTGCTGCGGGCGAGGGCGGGACGGGGGTGATGCCAGGGTGGCTCATGAAAGAGGCGCACCACGCGCATCTGCACGACGCGTGGCACGCCGCAGTCTAGCGGCGCCGCTGCTCCGAGCATCGACGGATGCGCCGGTCGGTGCGTTGCGCCGCGGCGCTAAGTCACGCGAACTGCAACACCAGCTTGCCGAAGTTCTCGCCGTTGAACAGCTTGAGCAGCGTCTCGGGGAACGTGTCGATGCCGACGACCACGTCTTCCCTGCTCTTCATGCGGCCATCTTTCAGGTAGCCGGCGAGTTCTGCGACGGCGACCGGGAAGCGATCGGTGTAGTCGAACACGACCATGCCTTCCATGCGCGCCCGGTTCACGAGCAGCGTCAGGTAGTTCGCCGGGCCCTTCACCGGCGTCGTGTTGTTGTACTGGCTGATCGCGCCGCAGATCACGATGCGGGCCTTGCGCGCGAGGCGCGTCAGCACGGTGTCGAGGATGTCGCCGCCGACGTTGTCGAAGTACACGTCGACGCCCTTCGGGCAAGCGTCGCGCAGCGCGTTCTTCAAATCACCCGCCTTGTAGTCGATGCAGGCGTCGAAGCCGAGTTCTTTGACGACCCACTCGCACTTGGCCGGGCCACCGGCGATGCCGACGACGCGGCAGCCCTTGATCTTCGCGAGTTGGCCGACGGTCTGGCCGACCGCGCCCGCCGCGCCCGAGACCACGACCGTCTCGCCGGCCTGCGGCATGCCGACGTCGAGCAGACCGAAGTAGGCCGTCATGCCGGGCATGCCGAGCACGTTGAGCCATTGCGTCGGCGTGCCGAGCGCCGTGTCGATCTTGAAGAGGCCGTTGCGCTTGACCTGGTCAGCGGCGATCAGCATGTACTCCTGCACGCCGGGCGTGCAGCTGACGACATCGCCGACCTTGAACCCGGCGTTCTTCGACGCGATCACCTCGCCGATGCCGCCGGCGCGCATGACTTCGCCGATCGCGACCGGTGCGATGTAGCTCTTGCCGTCGTTCATCCAGCCGCGCATCGCGGGGTCGAGCGAGATCGCGAGCGTCTTGACGAGCACGCCGCCCTC
>JANMWQ010000345.1:0-2246 GCA_031394085.1 Rhizobacter sp.
CACGAAACGCATGGCCCAGTTGCCGCTGTCGGCGCTGGCGAGCTTGGGCACCTTGAACCGGGCGCTGATCGTGATGCGGTTCTGGTCGACCTCGTCGGCCAGCTCCGGCATGCCGATGAACGCGATGCCGGGGTAGCGCCGCTCGAGGTTGGTCAGCAACACGCGCTGCAGGCGCGGCGGGTCGAAGCGCGCGACCGTCAGCCGCAACACCTCGGCCGCGAGACCGGTGAACTGCTGGCGCGTTTCGAGTTCGCCGTCGTCGCCGAACGCATCGAGTCGAAACTTCTCGGTCAGCTCGTTGTGAAACGTCTCGCGCCGCAGCGGTGACTTCACCACCGAGAGCGCGGTTGTCTCGCGCCCGTCGACGACCAGCACGGTCGCGTCTTCCAGGCCCTGGCCCATGCGGTCGACCGGGCCGCGCTGGCCGAGGCGGGTCGGGTCGAGGTAGAAGTCGCGGCCGTCGATGTTGGCCTGCACCACCGCGTGGTCGAAGGCGAGCGGCGAGGCCAGTCCCTTGCCCGGCCCCTGCGGCGCGCTCAACGAAGCCAGCACCGCGCGCGACGGGATGCCGAGCGATTGCAGGATGCGCATCAGCAGGAACGACTTGTCCTTGCAGTCGCCGTAGCGGTTGCGCAGCACCTCGGCCGGCGCGTGCGGGCGGTGCGAGCTTTCGCCGAGCGAGACCGAGTAGTAGCGGATCTCGCTCTGCACCCACTGCAGCGCCTGCGAGGCCTGCTCCGAGCGCGAGGGCAGGCGCAGCCAGCGCTGTACCAGTGGCACGAGTTCGGGCGGCAGCGGCTCGTCGCTCGGGAACAAGCCGTCGGCCCAGCGCGCCACCTCGGCCCAGTCGGCGAACTCGCTGAACTGCAGCCAGCGCAGCGGGGCCGCGCCGCGCGGCAGCATCGGCTCCGGTTCGACGGCGGCGAGGTCGCGTTCCTCGAAGCGCAGGCGGCGCATGCCGTTGCGCACGCTGACCTCTGGCATGAGCTTCGGCGCTTCGATGTCGCCGTTCCATTGCCACTGGATCGGGCGTGCCTCGGGCGCGTTGAGCGTCACGCGGCGCACTTGCACCGGCACCGGCCTCTGCCAGGGCACGCCTTGCACGTAGCGGCGGCCGAAGATCGGGTTCGCGCCTTCGACCGAATACTGCAGGTGCAAGGTGTCGCCGACGCGAATGTCGGCGAGCAGCAGGCTGGCCGTGATCACGCCGCTGTAGAGGCCTTGCTCCAGCCCGGCCTCGCGCTGCAGGAAACGCACCTGCGCCGTCGCCGTGTGGTCGATGACCTGCTCGCCGCGCAGGATCGCGACCCGGTGCAGCACCAGCTTCTGGTATTGCGGGATGAAGTGCATCGCGACCTGGCCGATCTGGCCGAGCGTCCCCGGGTCGTTGACCTGCTGCGCCACATTGACCAACGCGACCGGCTTCTCGCCAACCAGCAAGTGCGTGTCCTCGAGCCGCACCGCGACCGCGCGGCGCGTGGCCGCGGCTGGCGGGATCGGCAGCACATCGGCCCACGCCGGCAGCGGCGCGCCGCGCACGAACGAACTCGCGGCGACCGAGATCTCTTTGAGTGGCGTCTCGGGTGCCGCGCCGGCAGCCGCAGGCGCTTGCGCGAACCCTTGCACCGAGGCGCTCAACGCCAGCAAGAACGCGACTTGCCGAGCAGCGCGCCGAATCAGAAAGCGGATCGTTCGCAAGGCAGGCTCGTCGGGCAGAGAAGGTGGCCGGATTGAAGCACAGGCCTGCGGGCGTGCGCACCGAGGCATGATCGAGGGCATGACGACGCTGCTGAATCCACCCCTCACCGATCCCGCCCGACTCGACGACGCCTTGCGTGCCGAGGGCCACGCCGTGCTCGACGCCGGGGCGCTTCGCGAACTGCTGCGAGCCTCGGTCACCGAGCTCGACGCGTTGCGTCCGAGTTGGGCCGACTTGCCGCCCGACGAGTACCTGCGCGACGGCGGCCGCTACCGGCGCCGGCGCCACGCCTGTTTCGTCGTCGAGGCCGATGCCGTGACACAGGTGCCGCACCGCATGCACTGGCAGCCGCTCGAATACAACGCGCTGCACGGCGGCCTGGAGCGCTGGTTCGCGCCGATGCAATCCGAGGTGGTGGCGCAGCCGGTCTGGACGCGCCTGCTGGCCGTGCTGAGCGCGCATTGCAGCGCGCTGCGCGGTGCGCAGCCGTGGTATGTGGAAGCGCACCAGTTCCGCATCGACACGACCGACGGCATCGGCCGGCCGA
>JANMWQ010000359.1:0-3099 GCA_031394085.1 Rhizobacter sp.
GCTCGAGCGCCACCCCGACCTGCCGGTCATCATCATGACGGCTTACTCCGACCTCGACAGCGCCGTCAGCGCGTTCCAGGGCGGCGCCTTCGAGTACCTGCCCAAGCCCTTCGATGTGCCGAAGGCGGTCGAGCTGATCCGTCGCGCGGTCGAGGAAAGCCTGCGCGAGGAAGTGCGCGACGAGAAGGCCGCGCAGATGCCCGAGATGCTCGGCCAGGCACCGGCGATGCAGGACGTGTTTCGCGCCATCGGCCGGCTCAGCCAGAGCATCGTCACGGTGCTGATCACCGGCGAGTCGGGCTCCGGCAAGGAGCTGGTCGCGAACGCGCTGCACAAGCACAGCCCGCGCGCCAGCGGGCCGTTCGTCGCGATCAACACGGCGGCGATTCCGAAAGACCTGCTCGAGTCCGAACTCTTCGGCCATGAGCGCGGCGCCTTCACCGGCGCCCAGACCACGCGCCGCGGCCGCTTCGAGCAGGCCGATGGCGGCACCCTGTTCCTCGACGAGATCGGCGACATGCCGTTCGACCTGCAAACGCGCCTGCTGCGCGTGTTGAGCGACGGCCAGTACTACCGCGTCGGCGGCCACAACCCGATGCGCAGCAACGTGCGCGTGATCGCGGCCACGCACCAGAACCTCGAAGCTCGCGTCAAGCTCGGCGCGTTTCGCGAAGACCTGTTCCACCGCCTCAACGTGATCCGACTGCGCTTGCCGGCGCTGCGCGAGCGCGCCGAAGACGTGCCGTCGCTGACCCGCTTCTTCCTGCAAAAGAGCGCGAAGGAACTCGGCGTCGAGGCCAAGCGCATCACCGACGCGGCGCTCGCGCGGCTGATGCGCTTCGACTTTCCCGGCAACGTGCGGCAGCTCGAGAATATTTGCCACTGGCTGACCGTCATGGCGCCGGCACAGATGATCGAGGCCAAAGACTTGCCGCCCGAACTGGCCGTCGAATCCCTCGCGCCCGAAGTCGCACCGGTGGCGCCGCTGCGCGTCGTTCGCGAGCCGCTTGCGGCTGAACCGGCCACCGTGGCGATCGCCGCAACCGGCGCGTCTGCGGCGTTTGTCACGGCGCCGCCGCTCGCTGCCGCGGCGCACTGGCTCGGCGGGTTGGAACAGGAGGCCCGCAGCCTGCTTTTGGCCGGCGAACCGCAGGTCTGGGACACGCTGACCCACAAGTTCGAGGCGCAACTCATCCGCACTGCGCTCGAGATCACGCGCGGGCGCCGCATCGAGGCCGCGCAAAAGCTCGGCATCGGGCGCAACACGATCACGCGGAAGATTCAGGAGTTGGGGCTGGACGACTGAGAAAAGACTTCACCGCAGAGGCGCAGAGGTCCGCAGAGCTTCATGGTGTTTGCTCTGCGTTCCGTCCGCATCCTCTGCGCCTCTGCGGTGAGAATTTTTCTCTTCAGAGCGAAGTCAATTCGCAAATCACCGGCGCGTGATCACTCGGTCGATCGTTCTTTCGCGTCAACCGGTCGATCACCACACTCTTCACGCGCGGCTTCAATGACTCGCTGACGAGGATGTGGTCGATCCGCAAGCCTTTGTTCTTCTGGAAGCCGAGCATGCGGTAGTCCCACCAGCTGTATTGCTTGGGCGGTTGATCGAACAGGCGAAACGCATCGTGCAGCCCGAGCTCGAGCAGGCCTTTGAAATGCGCGCGCTCTTCGGGTGTGCACAGCACCTGGCCGGCCCAGGTGACCGGGTCGTAGACATCTCGGTCTTCGGGGGCGATGTTGTAGTCGCCGAGCACTCCGAGCTGCGGGTGCGCGGCCAACTCGGTCTTCAGCCAGTCGCGCAGTGCGGTCAGCCATGCGAGCTTGTACGGGAACTTCTCGCTCTCGGCCGACTGCCCGTTCGGGATGTAGACACCGACGATGCGCACACCCTCGACCGTCGCCGCGATCACGCGCGCCTGCGGGTCGTCGTGGCCCGGAATGTTGCGCACCACGTCGGTCGCGATCGATTTGCTGACCAGCGCGACGCCGTTGTAGGTCTTCTGCCCGAACCACTGCACCTGGTAGCCCGCGGCCGCAATCGCCGCGTGCGGGAACTTGTCGTCGGTGAGCTTGGTTTCCTGCAGGCACAGCACGTCGGGCTCGTGAAGGGCGAGCCAGTCGAGCAGTTGCGGCAGGCGCACGGCGAGGGAATTGACGTTCCAGGTGGCGAGTTTCATGCGCTTCGTCTTTCCCGGTCAGACATGAAACCAGGCCAGCGCGCCCAGCACCACGCCGATGCCGCTGAGCAGATAGACGCCTTTGGCCAGACCGTGGCTCTTGGTCAGCAACGCGATGGCGGCCATCGCGATCGCGATCTGCAGTGCGGTGGTCGCTTGGGCCCAGCGGTGGTGCTGGTGCAGTTGCTCTGCGCTTTTCTTGTCCCAATCGGCGGACTCGTCTTCGAGCTTCTTGGCTGCCACCATGATCTCGGCCTTCTCGCCTTTGTACCGTTTGGCCTCGTCCGCGTAGAAAGCCTTGCGCGGTTCCGGGGCGAGGTCGAGCGCGATTTCGGCGAGGTTCTGCTTGTTGCTCTTGGCTTGGTAAAAAGCCCACTGGTTCGCGGCCTCGGTCTTCTTGATCGCCGCGTCGTTTTTGTACAGGCCGGCATTCGACTGGGTCGCGCCACCCATGTAGGCGAACAGCGCGCCGACGGTGGCGACCACCGCCGTGGCCACCACGAGTTGGCCTGCCATGCCCTTGGGCTCGTGCCCCTGCGCCGCGTGTTCGAGCTCGTGATCGTGCGGGCCGTGCACGTGAAATCCGCCTTCTGACATGTCAGTCTCCTCCGGTTTTTTTGTAAGTGACGAAGCTATAGCCCTCGCGCGGCTCGCGTGCGGCGCAAGTGAACCTGGCGCGATCCCAAGCCGGAAAAAATACATCGCCGGCCAGGTCGGCATCGATCTCGGTCAGCACCAGTTCATCGGCGAGCGGCAGCGCGAGCGCGTAGACCTCGGCCCCGCCGACGACGAAAGCCTTCTCGGCGCCGGCCAGCAGCAGGAGCGCTGCATCGATCGAAGCGACCGCCTCGGCGCCGTCGGCATGCCAGGCCGCGTTGCGCGTGATCACCACGTTGCGCCGGCCCGGCAGCGGCCGAAA
>JANMWQ010000367.1:0-1843 GCA_031394085.1 Rhizobacter sp.
CCAATATTCGACCGCCTTCACATCGTGGTTGGTGGTGCGCTCGATGTCTTTGATGGCCTGCGCGTCGGCTTCGGAGAAGCGCAGCACCAGGCCGCGCAGCAAACCGCGTGCGGCTTCCGAAAGTGGTTTGAATTCGGCGAACCCGGCGTCCGACAACGCGATGAACCACTCGATCTCGACCTGCACGCGGCGGTGCATCAGCCCGAACTCCGAGAGCAGCGGGCGCAGCGCCGCGACCTTGGGCGCGTAGCGGCCATCGAGCGGCGACAGGGCAGAGAGGGCAGACAGGTTCATGGCGGTTCGCGCGGGCAGCGCGCCGGGGCGGCAAATCGGTCGCTGATTGTAGAAGTGCGAACGTTTCGCAATGTCTTGCGCAAGTCGTGTCGAGTCGGCGCTGACAATGGTCGACATCACGGCTTGGCTTTGGGTCCGCGCGCAATCCCATGGAAATGTCTCTCCAGCATGAGCTGATCGCATCGCTGCAGCACAGTGCCGCCGGCTGGCTGCTGTTCGACCCCCAAGAGCAGCTGCGCGCGGCGAACGACGCTGGCCGCGACGCGTTCAGCGTCGCGCTCGGCGGCGCGCCCACCTGGGAACAGATGATGCGCGACTGCCATCGGCACCGACGCGGCCTGTTGATCGACACCGACGACATCGACGCCTGGATCGCCCGGGTGCGCCAGAGCCACCGCCGGCAGCCGGTGCGCAGCTTCGAGTCCGACCTGGTCGACGGTCGCTGGATGTGGGTTACCGAGACCACCCGCCCCGATGGCTGGGTGCTGGTCGTGATGGCCGACATCACGCCGCTCAAGGTCAACGAGGCAACGCTGCGCCGCGCCCGCGACGCCGCGGTGCTCGCCTCGATGACCGACCCGCTGACCCGCCTGTACAACCGCCGCTTCATCTTCAGGCGCCTGAGCGATTTGCTCGTCAGCGCCCGCGAGATGCGGTTCCCGCTGGCGGTCGCGATGCTCGACCTCGATCATTTCAAGCGCGTCAACGACCTGCACGGCCATGCCGCCGGCGACGAGGTGCTGCAGCACTTCGCGCAGCAGATCAAGCTGCAGCTGCGCCCGCTCGACATCGTCGGGCGCATCGGCGGCGAGGAGTTCCTGATCGTGCTGCCGAATTCGGACGCGGCGGGCGCAGCGTCCGTCCTGCTGCGGCTGCAGCAGCGCATTGCCGACCCCGGGGCGCAGCCGCCGTTGCGCTACACCTTCTCGGCCGGGATCGCCGCCGCCGTGGTGGGCGACTCCGCGGCCGACGTGGTGCGCCGCGCCGACGGTGCACTCTACGAAGCCAAGACCGCCGGACGCGACCGGCTCGTCGTCGCAGCCTGCCCGGCACCCGTCTGAGTCGGGCATCCCCCGGGAGCGTTCCGCTTGCGGCGGAATGGGGCTCAGGCCCGCAGCGCGCTCGCGAGCGCGCCGAGCTGGCGCTTCAATCCGTCGATCCAGCCGAGTTCGGCGTCGGTGCGGTCCTGCCCGGCGATCACGAGGACGGTCGTGACGAGCGCCAGCGTCAGCGCGAACAACCAGGCTGCGGTGCCGAGCACGAAGCCGAACGAGACCGCGTGGTTCCAGGGCCGCGCGATGCCGAGGAACGCGCAATACATCCACAGACAGTTCGAGAGCGAGACCGGCAGCGCCACCCGCATGAAATCGGCGAGCGTCCAGCGGGCCACGCGGCGGCCGCGCGCCAAGCCCGGGAATGTGTAGCGGTGCAGCACCAGCGCGTTGACGCTGAGCAGCGCCACCAGCACCAGCTTGGCTTGCAGCTTCGGGTTGTTCAGGTACTCGGGATCGGTGCCGAGGCCTTGCACGACCATCGCGGCGCCGGTCAC
>JANMWQ010000389.1:0-6633 GCA_031394085.1 Rhizobacter sp.
GACCGCATGGAACGCGGCGGCAGCGATGACAACCTCTCGGCGCATTCGGCCGTTGAAGACTTCGAGCGCGACTACGGCCTGCCGGTGATCTCGATTGCGACCCTCGCCGACTTGCTGCAATATCTGCAAACGAATGCCGACCCGGCGCTCAAGGCCCATTTCACGCGCGTGGTCGCGTACCGCGAACGCTACGGAGTTTGACGAGCATGCTTGGTCTGACCGCTGTACCGCTCCGATTCCACCGCGCCGGCGCGGTGGTTCTGTCGTTAGTGTTGTCGTCAGTGTTGTCGGTACTGCTGTCGTTTGTGCTGGCCTTGTACGGCAGCGCCGCGGCCTGGGGCCAGGCGGCCGGCCCGGCGCCGATCTACACCTGCACCGACGCCTCGGGCAAGAGGCTCACCTCCGATCGCCCGATCGCCGAATGCAACGCGCGCGAACAGCGCGTGCTGAACGCCGACGGCTCGGTCAAGCGGGTCGTGCCGCCGGCGATGACTTCCGAGGAACGCGGCGACGCCGAGGTGCGCGACCGCGAGGTCGAGGCCCGGCGCGTCGAGCTGCGCGATGCGATCAAGCGCGACCGCAACCTGCTCGCGCGCTTTCCGAACGAGGCGGCGCACCGCAAGTCGCGCGAGTTCGCGCTCGACGACGTGCGCAAGTCGCTGCGCCAATCCGAAGCCCGCCTGATCGCGCTGGCGAGCGAGCGCAGGCCGTTGACCAACGAAGCCGAGTTCTATGTCGGCAAGCAGTGGCCGCTCAAGCTCAAGCTCGGCCTCGATGCGAACGACGCGTCGGTCGACGCGCAGAAATCGCTGGTTCAAAACCAGCAGATCGAGATCCTGCGCATCGACAAGCTCTACGACACCGAGCTAGAGCGCCTGCGCAAGCTTTGGGGCGGCGCGCAGCCGGGCTCGCTCGGCGTGATCGTCAGCTTGCCAGCGGCGGCGGCTTCGGCGCCGCGCAAGAGGTAGCGCGTTAGGCGCCGAGCTTCTTCCGCAGAAGCTCGTTGACCTGGGTCGGATTGCCCTTGCCCTGGGTCGCCTTCATCGCTTGGCCGACCAGCGCATTGAACGCTTTTTCCTTGCCGGCGCGGAACTCCTCGACCGACTTGGGCGAAGCGGCCAGCACCGCATCGATGATGCGTTCGAGCTCGCCCGAATCGCTCATCTGCGCGAGGCCCTTGGATGCGATCAGCGCGTCGACATCGTGGCCGTCTCCGGACCACAGCGCGTCGAAGACCTGCTTTGCGCCATTGTTCGAGATCGTGCCGTCGGCGATGCGCGCGATCATCTTCGCAAGTGAAGCCGCGTCGACCGGGCTCATCGCGATCGTCATGTCCTGCGCGTTCAATCGGCGCGAGAGTTCGCCCATCACCCAGTTCGCGACCAGCTTCGGCTGGCCGCTCAGCCGCGCGGCGGCCTCGAAGAACACGGCGAAATCCTTGCTCTGCGTCATCAGCGCTGCGTCGTACGCCGGCAGCGCGTAGTCGCGCTCGAAGCGCGCGGCCATGAGAACCGGCAGCTCGGGCATCTCGGCGCGTACGCGCTCGATCCAATCGGCCGCGATCACCAGCGGCGGCAAGTCGGGGTCGGGAAAGTAGCGGTAGTCGTGCGCGTCTTCCTTGCTGCGCATCGCGCGGGTCTCGCCGCTGTCGGGGTCGAACAGCACGGTCGCCTGATGCACGCTGCCGCCGTCTTCGATCAGGTCGATCTGCCACTGCACTTCGTAGTCGATCGCCTGCTGCATGAACTTGAAGCTGTTCAGGTTCTTGATCTCGCGCCGCGTGCCGAACGGCGCGCCGGGTTTGCGCACTGACACGTTGGCGTCGCAGCGGAACGAACCTTCCTGCATGTTGCCGTCGCAGATGCCGATCCAGGTCACTAGCCTGTGCAGCGTCTTCGCGTACTCGACCGCCTCGCGGCTGCTGCGCATGTCGGGCTCGGTGACGATCTCGAGCAGCGGCGTGCCGGCGCGGTTCAGGTCGATGCCGGTCTGGCCTTGATAGTCTTCGTGCAGCGACTTGCCGGCGTCTTCTTCGAGGTGGGCACGGGTCAGATGAACCACATGTCTTTCCGATGGCCCTGAGCCTGTCGAAGGGGCGACAAAGAACTCGACCACGCCGCCCTGCACCACCGGCGTCTCGTATTGGCTGATCTGGTAGCCCTTCGGCAAGTCGGGATAGAAGTAGTTCTTGCGCGCGAAGATCGAGACCGGAGCTATCTTCGCGCCGACCGCCAAGCCGAAGCGGATCGCCCGCTCGACCGCGCCGCGGTTCATCACCGGCAGCGTGCCCGGCAGGGCCAGATCGACCGGCGAGGCCTGCGTGTTCGGCGCCGCGCCGAAGTGCGTCGACGAGCCGCTGAAGATCTTCGACTGCGTGGAGAGTTGCGCGTGCGTTTCGAGGCCGATGACGACCTCGAAGCCGCGGATCAGTGCGGGTGTGCTCATGCTGTTTTCAGTATCCGAGCGGCGCGCGCGCGTGCCAGTCCGTGGCCTGCTGAAAGGCATGCGCCGCCTGCAGCAGCGCGCCTTCCTCAAAGTAGTTGCCGATGAGTTGCAACCCGACCGGCATCGCGCCTTCGCCGAAGCCTGCTGGCAGGCTCATGCCGGGCAGACCGGCCAGGCTGGCTGGCAAGGTGAAGATGTCGGCCAGGTAGTTCGCGACCGGGTCGGAGCTCTTCTCGCCGAGCTTCCATGCGACGGTGGGCGCGACCGGCCCGGCGATCAGGTCGCACTGCGTGAAGCAGGCCTGGAAGTCGTCGGCGATCATGCGGCGCAGCTTTTGCGCCTGCACGTAGTAGGCGTCGTAGTAGCCGTGGCTCAGCACATAGGTGCCGATCATGATGCGGCGCTTGACCTCGGCGCCGAAGCCTTCGCTGCGGCTCTTCTTGTACATGTCCTCCAAGTCGCCGTACTGCGCGGCGCGGTGGCCATACCGCACGCCGTCGAAGCGGCTCAGGTTCGACGAGGCCTCGGCCGGCGCGATGATGTAGTAGACCGGAATCGACAGCTCGGTGCGCGGCAGGCTCACGTCGACCAGCGTCGCGCCGAGGGTCTCGAACTCGGTGAGCGCCGCGCGCACCGCGCCGTCGACGTCGGCGGCGAGTGCCGCGGGAAAGAATTCTTTCGGCAAGCCGATGCGCAACCCCTTCAACGGTTGCGCGGCGGTCGCGTCTTCACGCGCTTTCAACATCGCGGCGTGAAAGTCTTGCGGCGGGCGCTGCGCGCTGGTCGAGTCGCGCTCATCGAAGCCGCTCATCGCGCCGAGCAGCAGCGCGCAGTCTTCGGCGCTGCGTGCGAGCGGGCCGGCCTGGTCGAGGCTGGAGGCGAACGCGATCAAACCGAAGCGCGAGCACACACCGTAGGTCGGCTTGATGCCGGTGATGCCGGTGAAGCTCGCCGGCTGGCGGATCGAGCCGCCAGTGTCGGTGCCGGTCGCGGCCGGCATCAGGCGGGCGGCGACCGCAGCGGCCGAGCCACCGGACGAGCCGCCCGGCACGCGCGATGCGTCCCACGGGTTCTTGACGGCGCCGTAAGCCGAGTTCTCATTGCCCGAGCCCATCGCGAACTCGTCGCAGTTGAGCTTGCCGAGCGTGACCATGCCGGCCCCCGGGCCGCGGCCCGGTTCACCCGCGCCCAGGCGAGCGACGACGGTCGCGTCGAACGGGCTGCGATAGCCCTCGATCATCTTCGAGCCGGCGGTGGTCGGCAGGTCGCGCGTGACGAAGATGTCTTTGTGCGCGAGCGGCACGCCGAGCAATGCGCCGCGCGCGCCCGAGGCGCGATTCGCATCGGCCGCATGCGCCTGCCCGAGGGCGAGGGCTTCGTCGACCACGAGCATCGCGCCGAGTTGTTCGTGCGCAGCAACGCGTGCGAGCAAATGTTTCGTCGCCTCGACGCTGGAAACGTCTTTCGAGCTCATCGCGCGGCCCAGTTCGGCCACGCCCATTTCGTGAATCCGCTTCATGCGCCGACCACCTTCGGCACCAGGAAAAGCCCGCCTTCGACCGACGGCGCGCTGAGCTGGTTTTGGGCTCGCTGGTCCGACTCGCTGACCACGTCGTCGCGCAGCCGCAAGGTCACTTCCTGCACTGCCGAGAGCGGTGTGTAGAGCGGCTCGACGCCGCTCGTGTCGACTGCGCTCATCTGCTCGACGATGCCGAAGAAGCCGTTGAGTTGCGCGAGCATCGCGGCCTGCTCGGCGGGCTGGAGTTCGAGCCGCGCCAGTTGGGCGATTCGGCTCACTTGTTCGGAGGTCAGGGCCATGGCGTCATCAGGGAAGCGGCGGGGTCTTTTTACGGGCCGGAACAGGGCGCGGCTTGTCGAAAGCCGCAGGGCTTGCGGTATTATCCCCGGTTATCCACAAGCCTTTCGCGCCTGTGCAAATCACCGATATTCGACGATTTGACGCGGGTTCGCAGCGCACGTGACACGAGCTCACCGGCGCGCTCCGCGCACGCCGGTCGGCGCCTCGACAACACACGTTCAACAACGGAATCCGGTTCGTCCAGCGCTGCGCTCGCTTCGTTGCCCGCAGGTTGTTCGACGAGCCCCAGCCCCAACATGTTCGGATCCTTTCGTCGCTACTTCTCGACTGATCTGGCCATCGACCTCGGCACCGCCAACACGCTGATCTACGTGCGTGGCAAAGGCATCGTGCTCGATGAGCCCTCGGTCGTCGCCATCCGCCACGAAGGCGGTCCCAACGGCAAGAAAACCATCCAGGCGGTCGGCGCCGAGGCCAAGGCGATGCTCGGCAAGGTGCCGGGCAACATCGAAGCCATCCGCCCGATGAAAGACGGCGTGATCGCCGACTTCACCGTCACCGAGCAGATGCTCAAGCAGTTCATCAAGATGGTCCACCCGCGGGGCATCTTTCGGCCGAGCCCGCGCATCATCATCTGTGTGCCTTGCGGCTCCACCCAAGTCGAGCGCCGCGCGATTCGCGAATCGGCGCTCGGCGCCGGCGCATCCGATGTGTACTTGATCGAAGAGCCGATGGCCGCCGCGATCGGCGCCGGGCTGCCGGTGAGCGAGGCGAGCGGCTCGATGGTCGTCGACATCGGCGGCGGCACGACCGAGGTCGGCGTCATCAGCCTTGGCGGCATGGTCTACAAGGGCTCGATCCGCGTCGGCGGCGACAAGTTCGACGAATCGATCATCAACTACATCCGCCGCAACTACGGCATGCTGATCGGCGAGCCCACCGCCGAGATGATCAAGAAGAAGATCGGCAGCGCGTTTCCCGGCTCCGAAGTGAAAGAGATGGAAGTCAAGGGCCGCAACCTCAGCGAGGGCGTGCCGCGCAGCTTCACGATCAGCAGCAACGAGATCCTCGAGGCGCTCACCGACCCGCTGAACCAGATGGTCTCGGCCGTAAAAAATGCGCTCGAGCAGACCCCACCCGAGCTCGGTGCCGACATCGCCGAGCGCGGCATGATGCTGACCGGCGGCGGCGCGCTGCTGCGCGATCTCGATCGCCTGCTGTCCGAAGAAACCGGCCTGCCGGTGCTCGTCGCCGAAGACCCGCTGACCTGCGTCGTGCGCGGTTGCGGCATGGCGCTCGAGCGCATGGAGCGCTTGGGCAGCATCTTCACGTCGGAGTGAGTGGACGGCTCTCTGCTCCACGCGCTTCGCTCGCTGGGGCGTAGCGAGGCCGCGCAGTAGCCCATGGCCATCGGGACCATCGACCGGACGCCGCCGCCCTTCTTCCGCCAGGGCCCGTCGGCGCTGACAAAACTGATCCTGTGCTCGGCGCTCGCGCTGTTCCTGATGGTCGCCGACAACCGTTTCGCCGTGACGCGCCAATTGCGTGCCGTGGTCGCTACCGCGCTCTACTACCCGCAGCAGGCGCTGCTCGTGCCGGTGCAGGCGGTGCAGGGTGGCAGCGGCTACCTGATGGGCCTGCAAGCCGCACTCGCCAACGAAGAGGCGATGAAACGCGCGCTCGCGCTGCAGTCCGAACGTTCGCTGCGCGTGGAGCAACTGGTGGCCGAGAACGCGCACCTGCGCGGGCTGCTCGACCTGCGCCCGAGCATCAACGTGAAATCCCAGGCGGCCCAAGTGCTGTACGAAGCTTCCGACCCGTACTCGCGCAAGGTCATCATCGACCGCGGCGCGACCAACGGCATCGTCGTCGCATCGCCGGTGATCAACGAGACGGGGGTGCTCGGGCAGGTGACGCGTGTTTACCCGCTGTCGAGCGAGGTCACGCTGCTGACCGACAAGGATGCGGCGATTCCCGTGCTCAACACCCGCACGCAGGCGCGCAGCGCGGCGTTCGGCAGCGCCGGTGCGATCGGCGCCGGCATGGAGATGCGTTTCATGGCCGGCAACGCCGATGTGCAAGCGGGTGACGCGCTCACCACCTCGGGCGTCGACGGCATCTACCCGCCGGGCTTGCCTGTGGCCAAGGTCGCGAGCGTCGACCGCAAGCTCGACTCGGGCTTCGCGCGCATCGTGCTGACGCCCAACGCCAAGACCGACGGCGTGCGCCACGTGATGGTGATCGAGCCGGTCGGCCTGCAGATGCCGGCGCGGCCCGATGTGGCGCTGCCGCCCGAGCCCAAGGCCGGCGCGGCGAAGAAGGGCTCGCGTGCCGCGTCGCGCCCGGGGGTCGCGCCATGATCATGCCGC
>JANMWQ010000680.1:0-3219 GCA_031394085.1 Rhizobacter sp.
CGCGGCCAGCATCTGGCCGGTCTGGTTGCAATCGTCGTCGATCGCCTGCTTGCCCAGGATCACGAGGCCGGGCTGTTCCTTGTCGAACAGTGCCTTCAACAGCTTGGCGACCGCGAGCGGCTGCAGCTCGTCGGTGGTCTCGACCAGGATCGCGCGGTCGGCGCCGATCGCCATTGCGGTACGCAGCGTTTCCTGGCATTGGGTGACGCCGCAGGAGACCGCGATCACCTCGGTGACCACGCCCTTCTCTTTCAAGCGAACCGCTTCTTCGACCGCGATCTCGTCGAACGGGTTCATGCTCATCTTGACATTGGAGATGTCGACGCCGCTGCCGTCGGACTTGACGCGAACCTTCACGTTGTAGTCGACGACGCGTTTGACCGGGACGAGAACCTTCATGCAACTGACTCCTGAAGACGGGGATTCTGGGTTGGGCCGATTCTAGTTCGCGGGGTCGAACCACCCTGCCGCGAAGGTGACCCGAGCTACAAAAACGAACGACCGTGCTATTTTAATCGGAAGTCGCAGATAGACTGCACGGCGGCATGAATGACACGGTGGATTCAGATGACATGGGCGACACGCGCTTGGTGCCGTGCATCGGCGTCTTCGACTCGGGTGTCGGTGGACTGTCGATCCTGAGCGCACTGCGCGAAAAGTTGCCCGGTGCCTCGATGCTCTACGTCGGCGATGTAGCGCACGCGCCGTATGGCGATCGTTCAGCGCCACAGGTTATCGATCGCAGCTCGCTGATCGTCGAATGGCTGGCCGCCCAAGGCGCGACGATGATCGTTGTCGCCTGCAACACCGCGACAGTGCTGGCGATCGAAACGTTGCGCGAGCGCTGGCCGAATCGGGTGTTCGTCGGCGTCGAGCCGGGCGTCAAGCCAGCCGCAGCGAGGTCGCGCACGCGGCGAATTGCAGTCATGGCGACGGCGGCCACTGCAAGCAGCGAGCGCCTGCGGCACCTGATCGCGCGCTACGCCGACGATGCACACGTTCACGTTCAGTCCTGCCCCGGCCTCGCGGACGCCATCGAGCGCGGCGAGCTGCACGGCCCGGCGCTGCTCCGCACACTGAAGCCGCATTGCGAAGCCATCCGCGCTGCGAATGTCGACACGGTCGTGCTCGGCTGCACGCACTACGCGTTTATCGAAGCGTCGATTCGCACGTTGCTGAGTGCAGAAATCACTGTGATCGACACGGCGACCGCCATCGCCGAGCGCAGCGTCTCGTTGTGGAGTCAGTCGTTGGCGGCCTGCGATGCGTCGTCGACCGTGCGCGTACTCAGCACCGGCACGACCAAAACGATGCAACTTCTCCTCGCGCAATGCCCCGGCTTGCAGCACATCACGGCCGAAGTTCTGACTATCATTCGGCGCAGGCCCGGGTGACGAAACTGGTAGACGTAGCGGACTTAAAATTCGCGACCGAAAGGTGTGCGGGTTCGATTCCCGCCCCGGGCACCAACGCTGCGCAAAGCGCGGACTGCCCGACACGCCACAGGCGCCGTCTCCTACGCGCTGCGCGTGTTGTCCGCAGAAGAATGCCGGCATGGCCAACAACCAATCCTCCCATTCGTGGCTCGGGCGCTTCTGTTTGCAGCTGATGCGCATGAAGCCCGACCTGAACGTGATCGTCGCGGTGAAACACGCGGTGGCGACGCAGCCTTATGCGGCCGACCTCGAGCCCGAAAGCGCAGCGCGCATCTTCGTCGAGTCGCACCCTGGCGTGCTCGACGCCAAATACAGCCTCAGGCCGCGAAAGAACTGACCTGCACAACGACAAAAGCCTCGCATCCCTGCGAGGCTTCTGTCGTTTGGAGGCGCGATCCGGAGTCGAACCGGACTGACTGGATTTGCAATCCAGGGCATAACCGCTTTGCTATCGCGCCGCAATCTTGAACCAAGAATTCTAGACAAGAAAAAAGGGAAGCACTCAGCTTCCCTTTTTCGTCGAGTTTGGAGCGGGAGAAGAGTCTCGAACTCTCGACCTCAACCTTGGCAAGGTTGCGCTCTACCAACTGAGCTACTCCCGCATTTTCTGTGGGCAATGCACTCCCCGCAGAGCCCGCATTGTAGGCCGGAAACCGGCCGCTCTGCAAGCCGGCCGACACAAACTTCAGTGGGTCAGTAATTCCGCGCCCGGCGCAGGCGCGGCGGGCTTCGCGGCTTCTTCGGCCGCCTTCACAGGCTCGTCTTCGGGCAAGGCCTCGGGCACCCTTTCCAGCGCCACCTCGAGTACGCGGTCGATCCACTTGACCGGCACGATCTCAAGTTTGTTTTTGACGTTCTCGGGGATGTCCTGCAGGTCCTTGACGTTCTCTTCAGGAATGATCACGGTCGTGATGCCACCGCGATGCGCCGCGAGCAGCTTCTCTTTCAAGCCGCCGATTGCCGTGACCTCGCCTCGCAGCGTGATCTCGCCGGTCATCGCGACATTCGCACGCACCGGGATGCCAGTCAACGCCGACACGAAGGCCGTCGTCATCGCGGCACCGGCACTCGGGCCGTCCTTCGGAGTCGCGCCGTCGGGCACGTGGATGTGCACGTCGCGCTTCTCGAACATCTCGTCCTTGATGCCCAGGCGGCGGGCGCGGCTGCGCACCACCGAGCGGGCGGCTTCGACCGACTCCTTCATCACGTCGCCGAGTTGCCCGGTGCGGATGATCTGACCCTTGCCCGGCATCACCGCCGCCTCGATCGTCAACAGGTCGCCGCCGACTTCGGTCCACGCGAGGCCGACCACCTGACCGACCTGGTTCTTCTTCTCGGCCTGACCGTAGTCGTACTTGCGCACCCCGAGGTAGTTGTTCAGGTTCTCCTCGGTGACGACAACCTTGCCGGTCGCCTGTTTCAGCTGGGTTGCCTTCACCACCTTGCGGCAGATCTTGCTGATCTCGCGCTCCAGCGAACGCACACCGGCTTCACGGGTGTAGTAGCGCACGATGCCGCGCACGGCCGACTCGGTGATTTCCATCTCCTCGTCTTTCACGCCGTTGTTCTTCGCCTGCTTCGGCAGCAGGTACTTCAGCGCGATGTTGACCTTCTCGTCTTCGGTGTAGCCCGAAAGGCGGATCACTTCCATCCGGTCGAGCAGCGCCGGCGGGATGTTCATCGAGTTCGAGGTCGCGATGAACATCGTGTCCGACAGATCGAAGTCGACTTCCACGTAGTGATCGCTGAAGGTGTGGTTCTGCTCCGGGTCCAGCACCTCGAG
>JANMWQ010000396.1:0-6734 GCA_031394085.1 Rhizobacter sp.
ATGGTGGTCCAGCGCATGCAAGCACCCCGCCGCCGCGATGCCGGCCTGGCGCATTGCCCCGGCAAAGATGTGCTTGTAGCGCCGTGCTTCGGCGATGAATGGCTTGCTGCCCGCCAACACCGCGCCGATCGGTGCACCGAGGCCTTTGGTGAAATCGAGCCACACGCTGTCGGCCGTGCTGGCGAATTCCGCTGCCGCCACGCCGCTCGCCACCACCGCATTCAAGAGGCGCGCGCCGTCCATGTGTGTTGCAAGACCTTCTGCCTTTGCGAGGTTCGCGACCGCCTGCAATTCGCCGAGGGTCCACACCGACCCACCACCGAAGTTGTGGGTCTGCTCGACGCAGACCAGCCGCGGCCGTGGCCCCCAGGGCATGGGTGCGGTGCGCAGCCGCTCGAGCGCGGCGCGCAGTTCTTCGCCGCTGAAGATGCCGCGCTCGGTGGCGATGGGCTCGACATGCACCGCCGAACTGAAGGCGACGCCGGCCGACTCGGCGCGGATGATGTGGGCCATCCCGTCGACCACCACGGCGTCGGCGGGCTGCGTGTGCACCTTGATCGCGACGAAGTTGCACATCGTGCCGCCGGGGAACCACAGCGCCGCTTCTTTGCCGAGCAACTCGGCCACGCGCGCTTGCAGGCGGTTGACGGTCGGGTCTTCGCCGCGTTGCTCGTCGCCGACCTCGGCGTTCGCAATCGCGCTGCGCATCGCGGCCGTGGGTTTGCTTTCGGTGTCGCTGACAAGCGGGATCAGGCGTGAGGCAGAAGGCATCGCTTTCTCCGAGATGGGGCTGGGTCGAATGTCAGACCGATGTTGCGTGTCCGGGCTCGCCGAGGTGTCGGCCCAGAAACTCGCGCATCAACGCGCCGATCTGCTCAGCATGCGTTTCGAGCGCGAAGTGGCCGGTGTCGAGCAGGTGAATCTCGGCCAGCGGCAAGTCCTTGCGATACGCCTCGGCGCCGGCCGAGAGGAAGGCGATGTCGTGCTTACCCCAGACCGCGAGCAAGGGCGGCTGGTGCCGGCGGAAGTACGCCTGAAAGGTCGGGTAGCTCGCTACGTTCGACTGGTAGTCGAGCACCAGATCGAGCTGAATCTCCTGCGCATCGGGTCGGCTCAAGTAGGCGAGATCGAGCGTGTAGCCATCGGGCGAGACGAGCTCGGGATTGGTGCCGTGCAGGTACTGCCCGTCGCGGATGGCTTCTGGCGACAACGACGCGCGGCAGGCCTCGCGGTGCGCAGGAGTCGGCTCGCGCCAGTAGCTTTGCCAGGCGCCCCACGCATCGCTCAAGCCGTCGAGGTAGGCATTGCCGTTCTGGCTGACGATCGCGGTGACCCGCTCGGGGTGGGCCATCGCGACGCGAAAGCCGACGGGTGCGCCGTAGTCGAACACATACATCGCGAAGCGGGCGAGCCCGAGTGTCTCGACGAAGCCATCGATCACGCGAGCGAGGTGGTCGAAGGTGTACTTGAAACCACTGCGGGGCGGTGCCTTCGTGTGCCCGAACCCGGGCAGGTCGGGCGCGATCACGCGGTAGCGTTTGGCCAGCTCCGGGATCAGGTCGCGAAACATGTGGCTGCTGGTCGGAAAGCCGTGCAGCAGCAGCACGACGGGCGCATCGACCGGGCCGGCTTCTCGATAGAAGACATCGACATCGCCCACCGTCTGAGTTCGATACAGGGTCTTCATCACGTGCGCCTTTCGAGAGGGTGCCGGCTTCAGCTGCTGAGCGTTCGCAACTCACCACGGGCAACGCCGCTCACGGTGCGCGCCAGCAGCAGCAAGATGACGACCGAGGCCAGGCCGAGCAGCAGCATCGCGATGGCGTCGGTGACCTGGTTCGGCGCTGCCTGCGCGAAGTGAAGCGCTGTTACCGCCGCAGCCGCGAGCGGGAAGCTGACGGCCCACCACGCCACCCTGAAGGGGCAACACTGCGCCAGGTAACGCAGCCGGCCGAGCAACACCACGAGCATGAACAGCGTCAGCACATAGAGCGACTCGGCGAACAGATCGACCCGCCCGGTCGTCGCGATGTAGGCCGAGGCACCGACCGCGAACGGCGCCAGCAGGATCAGCAGGCTGGCCTGAAGCGCGCTCGGCAGCGGCTCCTCGAACACCAGGCGCGAGAAGATCATCGTGAACAGCGGAATGGTGAAGAACAGCCCGACCGCCAGGCCCAGCACCATCACGCCGTGCAGCGATGTGTCGAAGCCGATCGCCGGCATGGCCAAGGGCAGGTCGATCATGCCGACGACTGGCACGATCCAGGCCGGCGTTGCGTGCGCCGCTTGCTGGCGGTGGTTCATCCAGCGGTCGACCACAAACCACCCGAAGGCCGTCATGGCGATGGCGCCGATCACCCAGACGACCCGCGCGAACAGCAGGTCGACCGGCGCGATGACGATCGGCAACAGCAACAGGCTGATCAGGAAAGTGCCGAACATGTTGCCGGCGATCGGGTGCACGAACTCGGCACGCACAGCCTGCGGCACCGTGATGATCTTGACGGCATAGCCGCACGCCACGATCACGAAGGCCAGCGCGGCCAGCGCGCCGATCCACTTCGAGATCGATTCCGGCACGCCGAACTGCTGGTGCGCCAGGCCCCAGGCCACGCTCAGCCCCGTGAGCCCCATCACCGAGCCGAACAGGCCGATGGGCAGGTTGTCGAGTGCACCGGCCGATGCAGCGAGGGGTGCCGCGACGGGTGGTGTCGCTGCCTTGCCGATGGCGATTTCGTTGTCCATGCGAGTCTCCGGTTGCTCGTCGAGCGCTACTTTCGCGCCGTGTCTTCCCCGCGGCCAGCCCCGTCGGGTGCAGAGAGCGCTATCCCTTGTGGCCGTGCCCGTAGCTTCTGAACCAGGTGCCCGCGGTGTCATGCCATCCTTGCGGCCGGCACCGATGCGTGCCCGAACGGTTCACCCAGCGCCACAGTGGCAGCGCTGGGTTCGCGGTGCGTCGACCCTCGTGTGCCCGAAGGTCGCCCTTCATTTACTCCGCGCTCGGATCGATCAGCATCTTGGCGCCCGTGTTGCGCAGCCCGTAAGCGCCGATCGCGTCGAGCGTCAGCGCTTCGTGCAGCGACAGCGTGCGCGCGTAGCGGCTGGCGAACGTGGTGTGCAGTTCGGCCACGACCCGCTGCTTCAGGCGATCCGATGCTTCTGTGCCGATGCGCTGCAGGAACGGAAACATCAGCCAGCCGCCGACGCCCCAGGTCATGCCGAAATTGCGCTGGAGTTCGGTCGGGCCGGTGTCGAGGCCGCCGTAGAGGTAGACCTGCTTGTGCACGTTGCTGCCGTAGCGGCTGTACTCGGTCGCGCGGCGTGCGATCGCAGCCTCCATCGCGGTCAACAGCTGACTGGCGAGGCGGCCGCCGCCGATGGCGTCGAAGGCGATCGTGGCTTGCGTTGCGATCAGCGCCTCGGTGAGGTCGTCCATGAAGGTCGCTGCGCTGCTGTCGCAGACGTGCTCAGCGCCCAGGCCGCGCAGCAGCGCGGCTTGCTCGGGCTTGCGCACGATGTTCACGAGGCCGATGCCGTCGGCTCGGCAAATGCGGTTGAGCATCTGCCCGAGGTTGGAGGCGGCTGCCGTGTGGACCAGCGCGGTGTGGCCTTCGCGGCGCATCGTCTCGGTCATGCCGAGGGCGGTCAGCGGGTTCACGAAGCACGACGCGCCTGCGGCCGCCGATGTGCCGTCTGGCAAGCGCAGGCAGGCCGCTGCAGGCACGGTCCGGTGCTGGCTGTACATCGCGCCGCCGAGTACCGCCACGGTGCGCCCGAGCAGCGACTGCGCCAGCGGCGAGCTGCCCGCTGCGACCACGGTGCCCGCGCCTTCGTTGCCCACCGGCAGCGACTGGCCGACCCGCGCCTTCATGGCAGCCATCGCGCGCTCGGGCACGCTCGCGCTGACCACCGGGCGGCCCGGCGCGCCACTCACCGCGGCGGTGCTCATGTCGGCCGCGCCGAAGAGCAGGCCGATGTCCGACGGGTTGATCGGCGTGGCCTCGACGCGCACGACGACCTCGTCGGCTTGCGGCGCCGGCACGGCGGTGTCGACGAGCGACAGTTCCAGTCGAGCTTGTGCGGTGATGAGCGAACGCAGTTGCAGGCTGCTCTTGGGTGCGGGCATGGCGATCCTCCGTTGGTGTTCAGAAAATACGATTCGCCGCGCGGCCTACTTCAGCGGAATCACCGTCGCCCGGTCGACCGGCACCGCGGTGATGCTGTTTTTCGGCGAGCCGTCGATCACGCGGTCGGAGTAGGTGAGGTAGACGAGCGTGTTGCGCTTCTTGTCGACCATGCGCACGACACGCAGTTTCTTGAACAGGATCGAGAGCCGCTCGTTGAAGATTTCTTCCTGGACCGGCAGCGGCTTGGCGAAGCTGATCGGGCCGACCTGGCGGCAGGCGATCGAGGCTTCGGCCTTGTCTTCGGCCAGACCGACCGCGCCACTGATGCCGCCGGTCTTGGCGCGCGAGACGTAGCAGGTGACACCCGCAACGCGCGGATCGTCGTAGGCGTCGACGACGATCTTGTGGTCGGGGCCGATCAGCTTGAACACGGTGTCGACTTCGCCGACGGATTCGGCACGGGCAGGAAAGGCGCAACTGGCGAGCAGTGCGGCGAGCGCGATCGCAGGTTTGTTCACGAAGGGTTCCGTTTCAACGTTTTTGGTATTGGGTGTTGCCGAACAGCGTTTCGCGCGATTTGTCGTCGATCAGCGGCTTGCGCTGCGATGCCAGCACCTCGACGCCGCGCTGCACCGCCGGCCGCGCTGCGATCTCGTCGAACCAGCCTTTGAGGTGAGGGTAGTCGACCCAGTCGATGCCCTGGTTCTTCCACGAACGCAGCCAAGGGAAGATGGCGATGTCGGCGATGGTGTAGTCGCTGCCGGCCATGTACTTGGCTTTGGCCAGCCGTTTGTTCATCACGCCGTAGAGTCGCTTCGCTTCGTTGGTGTAACGGTTCACCGCGTACTCGATCTTCTCGGGTGCGTAGATGCGGAAGTGATGTGCCTGCCCGAGCATCGGGCCGACGCCGCCCATCTGGAACATCAGCCACTCCAGCATCTCGTAGCGCCCGCGCGTGCTCGCCGGCATGAATTGGCCGGTCTTGCCGGCGAGGTACATCAATATCGCGCCCGATTCGAACAGCGAGATCGGCGCGCCGTCAGGCCCGTTCGAGTCGACGATCGCCGGGATTTTGTTGTTCGGGCTGATTGCCAGAAACTCGGGCTTGAACTGGTCGCCTGCGCCGATGTCGATCGCATGTGCGCGATACGGCAGGCCGCACTCCTCGAGCATGATGTGAACTTTGTGCCCGTTCGGCGTGGGCCACGAATACACTTCGATGATGTCTGAAACCATACCGTCCTCGATGTGTTGCCTGTGTGAAGAGCGGCCACTCTAGTTGATCGGGCGTGGCGATGCTCGAATCGTTGAAACGCATGTTTTCGCGCCGCCGCAATGACCGCGACCTGAGCGAGCTCGATGCTTGGGCCAAACGGCGTGGTCACGGTTTCAAGCGTGTGCGCGGCGAAGACGGGTTCGTGATCGACGGCCTGCTCGAAGGCAGGCCCTGGCGCATCGAATGGGGCCCGCCGCAGCGGCCCTACATCGAAGGCCACGAACTGCGTTTTCGCATCGAGCTCGACCTGCCTGGCGACACCCAGATGCTGGTGCTCTCGCGCCCGCTGATGGAGTCGCTGGAGCACAAGACCTTCGAGGAGTTCACCGACAACGTGCAGACGCAGATCGGCACGAAGACGCCCGAGGAGATGCGTTGGCTGGTGATGTTCCCGAAGGTCAATCTGGCGAACCTCAAGGCGCTGCGCGCGCGCTTCGGCGCAGTCGCGAGCGAGCCTGCGACCGGCCTCTCGTGGATCGAAGGGCCGCTTGCCAATGCGCTCGAACAGGCCGCGAACGAGTGGCTGCACGCTGAGCAGCCCTTCGTGCTGATGACGCTGCGCGGCCGCGTCTACCTGCGCATGCAGCTGGGCTTGCCCGAGCCGAAGGTCGTGGCCGCGGCGCTCGCGCTGTTCGAGACCGCCGCCTCGCAGGCCGTGCGAGCCGCGGGCGGGCGGGTCGATCCGGGTCGCGATTCGGGGCGCAGCACGGCATGGCAAAGTTTCCCGCCCGACGAGCCGCCGAAGGATTGAGGGTCGCGCAGCGCGCGACCGCCAGTTCACGTCAAGCGTACTTGCCGAGCTCGAGCTTCGCGATCGCGTTGCGATGAACTTCATCCGGACCGTCGGCGAATCGCAGTGTGCGCGCGGCAGCATAGAAGCCCGCGAGCGGAAAGTCTTCGCACACGCCGCCACCGCCGTGCGCCTGTATCGCCCAGTCGATGACCTGCAGCGCCATGCTCGGTGCCACGACCTTGATCATCGCGATCTCGGTCTTCGCGGTCTTGTTGCCGGCCACGTCCATGATCCATGCGGCCTTGAGCGTCAGCAGACGCGCCATGTCGATGCGGCAACGCGCTTCGGCGATGCGCTCGCGCGTCACGCCTTGCTCGGCCACCGTGCGGCCGAACGCGACACGCGACGAAGCGCGCTTGCACATCAGCTCGAGCGAGCGCTCGGCCAAGCCGATCAGCCGCATGCAGTGGTGGATGCGCCCCGGCCCGAGGCGGCCTTGCGCGATCTCGAAGCCACGGCCCTCGCCGAGCAGGATGTTGCTGGCCGGCACGCGGACGTTGTCGAACGTGATCTCCATGTGGCCATGCGGCGCGTCGTC
>JANMWQ010000435.1:0-1739 GCA_031394085.1 Rhizobacter sp.
GGTGCCGATGCTGAACAACTGCAGCAACTCGCGCGCGAAGTTCTCGTTCGGCGCGGCCTTGTCGTTGTTCGCGTTGTTCAAAAAGTCGCCCATCACCGGCGAGAGCGCGACCTTCTTGAGCACCTGCCGGTAGTTGCCGAAGGCGTTGTCGAGCAGGTTGTTGTAGTAGACGCGAAAGCCGTAGGTGCCGCTGACTTCGAGGTTGTTGACGACGACGATCTGCTGCAGCGCGAACGCGACGCGCTGGCGCAGTTGGTCGGGCTGGGTCAGCGCGTTGCGGTAGAAATCCCAGACGAGCGGCTCGGTCGAAGACCAGTCGCGCCAGCAGGTGTCGGCCTTGCCGTCGCAGAATTGGCCGGTGCCAGTGAACTGGTGCACCTCGCCACCGTTGCCGCTGGCGTAGCGCGAACTGCCGGGCGCCATCTGCGCGCCGACCCAGCCCGAGAGGCCTTGCGATTTGATCGACGCGACCATCGCGTCGGTCGGGCCGAAGCTGGCCTGGTCGGCGAGGCGCACGGCGTCGCGGGTCGAGACGGCGGCGGCCGTTGGAGAGGGCGGCGGCGGAGCAGGCGCCGGGGGCGGTGGCGTCGGGCCAGCGGCCGGGGCACCGGCGGGCGACGAGGCCGTCGGGCCGGGCGCAGGGGTGGGGCCTGGCGTCGGGGCCGCGGGAGGTGTCGGTGCCGAGACCGGGCTCGGCGCGGTGGTTGGCGCGGTGGTGGCCGCGGTCGTCGGCGTGTCGGTCGATCCGCCGCCGCCGCCGCAGGCCGTCATCAGTGCGGTGAGGGCGGCCAGCACGCCGGATTTGGCGAGACCTTGCGGGCGCGGTGCGGCTTTCATCATGATTCGTCTGCTTTCAACATTGGCGTTTCGTGTCGTGCGCGGTTGGCGGATGTGACGGCGGTTGTCGGCGTACCGAACGTTTTTCAGACGCCTCGGAGCGATCACTGCCGTTTTCCTCCGAGTCAGCAGGTTCGGTGCCCGAAACCGGTCTCCGGAGGTAACGCTGCGGCGCGCGAAGCGCGCACGTTCACCCGCGCCGAGGCCGCGAAGGCGCACCGCGCCGACCCGCCTCGCACCGGCCCTATGATCGCCGCCGTGACCGACCTCGCCCGCGCGCCTCCCATCGACGCTTTTATTGCCCGATGGCACGCCGCCTCAGGCTCCGAGCGCGCCAACTACCAGCTCTTCGTCGGCGAGCTCTGCGATTTGCTCGGTGTGCCCAAGCCCGACCCGGCGCGCGACGACACCCGTGACAACGCCTACGTGTTCGAGCGCCGCGTGCAGTTCGCGCACGGCGACGGCACGCAGAGCAACGGCTTCATCGACTGTTACCAGCGTGGCCGCTTCGTGCTCGAAGCGAAGAAGGTGCGGGCTGTAGCCCACACCAAAGGCTTCGACGACGCGTTGTTGCGCGCTCGCTCGCAAGCCGAGAGCTACGCCCGCGCGCTGCCGGCCGCCGAAGGCCGACCGCCGTTTCTCGTCGTCGTCGATGTCGGCCATGTGATCGAGCTCTACGCCGAGTTCAGCCGCAGCGGCGCCGCCTACACGCCGTTCCCCGACCCGCGCTCGCACCGCATCACGCTGGCCGACCTGCACAGCGAAGCGATCCGCGAGCGCCTGCGCACGCTCTGGCTCGACCCGCAGGCGCTCGACCCGGCGCGCATCAGCGCCAAGGTCACGCGCGAAGTCTCGAACGAACTCGCGCTGCTGGCGACCTCGCTCGAAGCCGCGGGCCACGC
>JANMWQ010000447.1:0-17933 GCA_031394085.1 Rhizobacter sp.
CCAGCGCCGGTGCGCGCAAGTACGCGGGCGAACCCTTCATCAAGCACCTGATCCAGGCGGCGGTCGAGAGCTGGCCGCACATCCCGCTCGTGATGCATCAGGACCACGGCCAGAGCCCCGACGTGTGCCGCGGCGCGATCGACCTCGGCTTCAGCTCGGTGATGATGGACGGCTCGCTGCAGGCCGACGGCAAGACGATCGCGAGCTTCGACTACAACGTCGAGGTCACTCGCAAGGTCGTCGACATGGCGCACAAGCTGGGTGTCACGGTCGAGGGCGAACTCGGCTGTCTCGGTTCGCTCGAGACCATGAAGGGCGACAAGGAAGACGGCCACGGCACCGAATCCACGATGACGATGGAGCAGTTGCTGACCGACCCGGAAGAAGCTGCCGAATTCGTCAAGCGCACGCAGCTCGATGCGCTCGCGATCGCGATCGGCACCAGCCACGGCGCCTACAAGTTCACCCGCAAGCCCACCGGCGACATCCTCGCGATCGGCCGCATCAAGGAGATCCACAAACGGATTCCGAACACGCACCTCGTGATGCACGGCTCATCCAGCGTGCCGCAAGACCTGCTGGCGGTGATCCGTGAATTCGGCGGCGACATGAAAGAGACCTACGGCGTGCCGGTTGAAGAGATTCAAGAAGCGATCAAGCACGGCGTGCGCAAGATCAACATCGACACCGATGTGCGCCTCGCGATGACCGCGGCGGTGCGCAAGTACCTGGCGCAGAACCCCGACAAGTTCGACCCGCGCGACTACCTGAAGCCAGCGCGCGAAGCGGCGAAGGTGATCTGCCGCCAGCGCTACGTCGAGTTCGGCTGCGAAGGCCAGGCCGGCAAGATCAAGGCGCAGACGCTGGTGCAGGTGGCGCAGCGCTACACCACCGGCGAGCTCGCGCAAACAGTGGTTTGACCGCTCCCGCGTTCGTACAATTTGTGACACTCTTCGCGTCGAACCGCGGCGGAGTGCCGCGCCACGAATCACCATGACCCCTCGCGCCGACCCCGCCCCGCTGCCGTTGCTCGAAAGCTGCCTGCAGTCGTTGCCGCTGCTGGCGCGCGGCAAGGTGCGCGACAACTACGCCGTCGGCACCGACCGCATGCTGATGGTCGCGACCGACCGCCTCAGCGCGTTCGACGTGGTGATGGGCGAGCCGATCCCGGGCAAGGGCGCATTGCTCACCGGCATGGCGATGTTCTGGTTCGCGCACCTCGAAGGCATCGTTGCGAACCACCTGACCGGCGACGACCCGTTGAGCGTGGTCGCTGCCGACGAGCGCGAGCAGGTGCGCGGACGCTCGATGCTGGTCAAACGGCTCAAGCCGTTGCCGATCGAAGCCGTGGTGCGCGGCTACCTCGCCGGCAGCGGCTGGAAGGAATACCAGCAGAGCCAGTCGGTCTGCGGTGTGTCGCTGCCGCGAGGCCTCCGACTCGCCTCGAAGCTGCCGGAGCCGATCTTCACGCCGGCCACCAAGGCCGAGATGGGCGACCACGACGAAAACATCGACTTCGCGCGGACGACCGAGCTCATCGGGCCCGAACTCGCGCGTCAAGTTCGCGAGACGTCGACAGCACTCTACGTGGCCGCGGCAGCGATGGCCCTGACCAAGGGCATCATCATCGCCGACACCAAGTTCGAGTTCGGCCTCGACGCCGACGGCACGCTGACCTTGATGGACGAAGTGCTCACACCCGATTCGTCGCGCTTCTGGCCGGTCGAAGGCTACGCCGAGGGCAGCAACCCACCGAGCTACGACAAGCAGTTCGTGCGCGACTGGCTCGAGCAGGTGCGGGTCGACGGCGTGCCCTGGAACAAACGTGCGCCCGCGCCGGCGCTGCCCGCCGCGGTGATCGAGCAGACCGCACAGCGCTACCGCGAAGCGCTCGAGCATTTGACGGGATGAAGTCGCGCCTGCTGAATCGCCTCGACGCCGACATCAAAGCGGCATCGACAGCATTCAAGGCCGACTGTCTGCGCTGCGAACGCGTCGCCTACCTCGCGCGCCACGGCGATGCTGACGAAGCCACACGCGAGCTCGACGCGCTGCGCAAGAGCTACAGCACGCGCCCGAGCCCCGAGATCAGCGCGTGGTTGCATTTGGCCGACGGGCTGCGTTGCCATTACCGCGATCTGTCTCCGAACGCGCACGACAAGCTGAGCCGCGCGCATGCGCTCAGCGCCGGTGCCGGTTTGAAACCGTTGCAAGCGCTGAGCGCTGCGTGGCTCGCGCACTTCGAGTATTTGCGCGCCGACCCGGCCCCGATGGTGCGCCGCGTCGCGGAGGCGCTATTGCTGGCGCCGGCCGATCACCATGCGGCACTCGCGCGCGCCAAGCTTGTCGTGGCACAGGCGTATCACGAAGGTGGCCGCTTCGATCTCGCCCGACCTTGGTACGAGCGCGCGCGCTACCACGCGACGGCCGAGGGCGATGACTCGACCCTGAGCGCGATGATGTGGAACATGGCGTCGCTGCGGGTCGCAGCCTGGCGCCAGATCGAGGCCTGCGAACCGGGCGCAGTCGGTATCGACGCGCAGGCCCTGCTCAGCGCCGAGTCGACCGCCCATTTCGACGACATGCTCGGCGTGAAGAGCTTGCGCGCGCTGCAGCCGATCCTGCGTGCGCAGGTCTGCACGCTGCTCGGTCGCACCGACGAGGCGCTGACGCTCTACGTCAAGCATTTGCACGACGCGCTCGACCAAGGCATGCGGCCGGTTGCCGGCGTGCTGCTCGCCGACCGCGCGTGGTGCCACTTTCACGCGGGAGGTTTCGGCGCGGCGCGCGATGATGCCGTGGCCGCGGTGGCGGCACTCGCCTTGCCCGGCAGCTGTTGCGACCACGCGCCGGGCCACAGCCGACTCGCGCAGGTTTTCGAGGCGATCGGCGATACCGGCGCCGCGCGTGCACAGCGCGAATTGGCAATGGCGGCCTGGGCCGGCTACCGTCTCTACCAAGCGAAGCTGGTCGATGCGCTGCAATCGACACTCAGCGCGTTGCCCGCCTGATCGACGCGCGCGGCAATGCGCACGCGGCACGTTGAACGGCGGGCATGAAGGGCGTCAGAACAGCGTCATGCTGAGCTTGCGCCGGTAGCCGTCGACCACCGGGTCCGCCGGTGCCACGGCCACCTGGCCCGCGACCTCGAGCTTGCCTTTCGGTGCCGCGGCGGCGAGGGCCTTGGTCGGCACCGGCTTCGTCATCAGCTCGAGGATCGCGACAAAGGTCTTGCGCGCGAGCTCGCCGCGCCACGCCTTGTCGCGCATCAGGATGTCGAGCAATTCGTCGAGCGCCTGCGTGAAGCGCTGGGCCGCGAAATGGGTCTGCGCGAGCTCGAAACGCGCGTCGAAATCGCGCTTGTTCAACGCGATCGCCTGCGCGAGTTGCTCGGGCGGGCGCACCGTCGCGGCGGCCTCACAAGCGGCGAGCCAATGGCCGGCGGCGACGAGCCGTGCGTCGAGCATCACATTCGACGCCACGGGGTCGTAGGTGCGCCGGGCCTCTTCGATGCGGCCGGCGCCGAGCAGGGCGCGCAGGCAGTCGTAACGCGCGGCGTCGTTGCCGGGGTCGACGGCCACCGCCGCCTGCAGCTTTTCGAGGGCCTGCTCAGAATCGCCCTCGGCCAGCAACTCCGCCGCCTGCGCCACGTCTTCTTCGGCAGCGACCGCGTCCGCGCTCGGCACGTGCTTGTCGAGAAAAGCGCGGATTTCGCCTTCGGGCAACGCGCCGACGAAGCCGTCGACAGGCTGGCCGTCTTTGAACAGCACGCAAAAAGGGATGCTGCGCACGCCGAACATCTTCGACAGTTGGCCGGAGATCTCGGGCTGCTCGTCGGCGTTGAGCTTGGCCAGCCCGAAGCGGCCCGCGTAGTCGGTCTCGAGCTTTTCGAGCACCGGCCCGAGCGCCTTGCACGGGCCGCACCACGGCGCCCAGATGTCGAGCAGCATGGGCTGCTGCATCGATGCGTTGATCAGGTCGGCTTCGAAATTCTGCAGTGAGATGTCGGGCATGGTCGGGGCTTCCGGGAGGGAGGGTGGCGCGGGCGAGGCGGTGGCCTCTCGCCGCCTACAATTCAAAGTTCACCAGCACCCTGGAGCGAGCCTTGAGCAGCGCCCCCGTGGTGGTCGGCGTGGTGATGGGTTCCAGCAGCGACTGGGACACCCTGCGCGCCGCCACCGAGATTCTCGCCGAGTTCGGCATCCCTCATGAAGCCCGCGTCGTCTCGGCCCATCGCATGCCGGACGAGATGTTCGCGTATGCCGAGCAGGCTTTGGGCCGCGGCCTGAAGGCGATCATCGCCGGTGCCGGTGGCGCGGCTCACCTGCCCGGCATGCTGGCGGCGAAGACGACCGTGCCGGTGCTCGGCGTGCCGGTCGCGAGCCGCCACCTGCAGGGCGTCGATTCGCTGCATTCGATCGTGCAGATGCCCAAGGGCATTCCGGTCGCGACCTTCGCGATCGGCGTCGCGGGTGCCGCGAACGCCGCATTGTTCGCGGTTGCGATGCTGGCGAACGACGACCCCGCGCTGCGCGCCAAGCTCGACGCCTATCGCGCCCGCCAGACCGAAGCAGCGCGCGCGATGACAGCCGATCTGAAATGACGACGCCGTTCATCGCGCCTGGCGCGACGCTCGGCCAAGCTCCACGAACGACGCCGTTCATCGCGCCCGGCGCGACGCTCGGCCAAGGTCCACGAACGACGCCGTTCATCGCGCCCGGCGCGACGCTCGGCGTCATGGGCGGCGGCCAGCTCGCCCGCATGTTCGTGCACGCCGCGCAGCAGATGGGCTACGCGACGGCGGTGCTCGATGCCGACCCGGCGAGCCCGGCGGGCGGGGTCGCGCAGCACCACATTCGCGCCGACTACCTCGACGAGGCCGGCCTCGCGCGCCTCGCCGACCTGAGCGCGGCCATCACCACCGAGTTCGAGAACGTGCCGGCGCGCTCGCTCGCCGCGCTCGCCGAGCGTCGGCCGGTCGCGCCCGATGCGACGTCGGTCGCGATCTGCCAGGACCGCGCGGCCGAGAAGTCGCACTTCGGCCGCAGCGGTGTGCCCTGCGCGCCGCACGCGGTGCTCGAATCGGTAAGTCAGCTCGCGTCGGTGCGCGGCGAGTTGCTGCCCGGCATCCTGAAGACGGCGCGCCTCGGGTACGACGGCAAGGGTCAGATCCGGGTCGAGAATCGCGCCGAGCTGGCGTCGGGCTGGGCCGCGCTCGGTGGCGTCGCGTGCGTGCTCGAGAAGATGCTGCCGCTGGCGCGCGAGATCAGCGTGATCGTCGCGCGCGGCGCCGACGGCAACGTCGTCAACCTGCCGGTGCAGCAAAACCTGCACCGCGACGGCGTGCTGGCCGTCACCCAGGTGCCCGCGCCCGATGTGCCGGCCGAGGTGCAACAGCGCGCGGTCGAGAGCGCACGCCAGATCGCGGCCGAGCTCGACTACGTCGGCGTGCTGTGCGTCGAATTCTTCGTGCTCGCCGATGGTTCGCTGGTCGCCAACGAGATGGCGCCGCGGCCGCACAACTCCGGCCACTACAGCATCGACGCCTGCGATGTTTCGCAGTTCGATCTTCAAGTGCGCACGATGACCGCGGCACCGTTGACCACGCCGCGTCAGCATTCGCCGTGCGTCATGCTGAACCTGCTCGGCGACCTCTGGTTCGACGCCGCCGGCCAAGAGCGCGAGACCGGCCCCGATTGGGCCGCCGTGCTCGCGCTGCCCGGCGCGCATCTGCATCTGTACGGCAAGGCGCAAGCGCGCGCCGGCCGCAAGATGGGCCACCTGACGATCACCGCCGCCGACAGCGCGCGGGCCGCGGCCGTTGCGCGCGAGGCAGCGGCGCGGCTCGGCCTGGAAGGCTGGTGACGGTGCTCGACGGCTCGGATGCGGCGGCGATCGAGCGCGCGGCCGATCTGCTCGCTGCCGGCGAGCTGGTCGCGTTCCCGACCGAAACCGTCTACGGCCTCGGCGCGCGTGCCGACGACCCTGCGGCGGTGTTGAAAATATTCCGCGCCAAGGGCCGGCCCGAGAACCATCCGTTGATCGTGCACGTGGCCGAGCCTGGGCTGATCGCACCGTTCGCGGCCGAGGTGCCGCCGCTGGCGCAGCGCCTGATCGGTGCGTTCTGGCCCGGCCCGCTGACGCTGATTTTGCCGCGCGTGCCGTCGATGGCCACGGCCGCTGCGGGCCACCAGAACAGCATCGGACTGCGCTGCCCTTCGCACCCGATCGCGCGCGCGCTGCTCGCCGCAGCGCATGCGCGCGGCGTGCCCGGCGTGGCCGCGCCGAGCGCGAACCGCTTCGGCCGCATCAGCCCGACGCGCGCGGCCCATGTGGTCGACGAGTTCGGCAGCGCGTTCGGCACGGAGTCAGGCAACACGCTGACCGTGCTCGATGGCGGCGATGCCGAGCTCGGCATCGAATCGAGCATCGTCGACTGCTCACGCGGCCACCCGGTGCTGCTGCGCCCTGGCGTGCTGACGCGCGCGCGCATCGAAGCCGTGGCTGGCGAGGTGTTGCGGGCCGCCGACGCGAGCGCGCCGCGTGCGCCGGGCACGCTCGCCGCGCACTACGCGCCCAACGCCAAATTGCGCCTGATGTCGACGGCGATGCTTCACACGGCTTTGCAAGTGCTCGGCGATCGGCCGCTGAAGCTGGCGGTATATTCACGCGGCCCGCCGCCCGGCGCTGCCCGCGGGGTTTTGCATCGGCGCATGCCGGCGCAGGCGGCCCAGACCGCGCACGAACTGTTTTCGGTGTTGCGCGAGTTCGATGCCGAAGGCGCGCAACTCATCTGGGTCGAAGAGCCGCCGCCCGAGCCCGAGTGGGACGGCGTGCGCGACCGGCTGTCGCGTGCGGCAGCCGCCTGATCCTCCGTCTCACGAACCGCTGGCCCACGGCCGAATCCCTGGAGCTCCGAATGAACTCGAACCTGAACAAAACAGCCCGCGCCCTGCTGTGCGCCGGCCTGCTGGCGTCGGCGGCGCTGCTCGCCTCTTGCGGTGGCGGCGAGCCGGTGCAGCGCTTCAACGCCACGCGCGTGATCGCCTTCGGCGATGAATCCAGCGTCATCAACGCCGACGGCAGCAAGTACAGCGTCAACGCGCTGGCGGCCGGCACGACCGGCCAGCTCGACTGCGCCAGCAGCCCGCTCTGGATCCAGTCGGTGGCCGCGGTTTACGGCCTGGCCTTTCCACAATGCCCCGGCACCACCGCCGACCCGGTCAGCCGCATCTACGCTGCCAACGGCGCGCTGGTGGCCGACCTCGCCAACCAGATCGACCAGCACCTGAGCAACGGCGGATTCGTCAACGGCGACCTCGTCACCGTGCTCGTCGGCGCGAACGACGTGGTCGCACAGTTCCAGAGCTACCCGACGGTCGGCGAGGGTCAGCTCGCGGCCAACCTCACCGCCTCCGGCGCGGCGCTCGCGCTTCAGGTCAACCGCCTGGCCGAGTACGGCGCCAAGGTGTTGATCGTGACGATTCCCGACATGGGCTTGACGCCCTTCGCCGGCGACCGCTCGGTCGGCTCGACCGACGGCAACCCGGCGCTGCTGACGCGGCTCTCGACCAAGTTCAACGACGCGCTCCTTTCGGGCATCCTCAACGACGGCCGCAAGATCGGCCTGGTGCAGCTGGACGAGTTCCTCAAAGCGATCGACACGGCCGCGTTGCGGGGCCAGGGCAACTTCAACAACACCACGCTGGCCGCTTGCAACGTGGCGCTTCCGAAGTGCACGACCAACACACTCGTTGCCGACGCGGTCAACTCGATCTGGCTGTGGGCCGACAACCGGCACCTCGGCGCCAGCGGTCAGTCGGACCTCGGGTCGTTGGCGAGAACCCGGGCGCAGAACAACCCGTTCTGACACCAGACGCAATTCGCTCCGCGCCTCGCGCATTCCGTCACACCGGGTTCACAGGTCTTTACCGCGCGCCCGGGTTTGTCCCCGCGTGATGGGTTTCAGCGCGCCCGTACAGTCGCTTCTCGAAAAACGAACGACCGTTCGTTTTGTGGCCCACACGGCCGCACTGCACCCTTCGAGAGACAGTCAATGAGAGAGATTCGATCCTGGGCACCAGCCGCATCCGCGGCCGTGGTTTCGCTGCTGCTGGCAGCTTGCGGTGGCGGCGGCAGCGACAGTGCACCCGCGGTGGCGATCACCTCGGTCAAGGTGATGGGCGACAGCCTTGCCGACAGCGGCACCTTCGGCTTCAAGTTCACCGTCAACGGCGCCGGCTCGAAGGTCTATCCCGAACGCGTCGCCGCTAGCTACGGCCTGCCGGCGCTGTGCAATGTCTACACCGCGACCAGCGCGACCACCTTCGTGCCGAACCCGGCGCAGACCGGCTGCACCAACTACGCGGTCGGTGGCGGGCGCATCAACAACTACAGCGCGCCGACCTCGCCGGTCTCGATCACGCAGCAACTCAGGAACGCCTCGGCCGCCGGCAACTATGCGGCCGGTGACCTGCTCGTCGTCGACGGTGGCGGCAACGACGCGGCCGACCTCATCGGTGCGTACCTGCGGGCCGCCACTGACGGCGGCGCCGCCTACGTTGCGCTGCTCGGCACGCTGCTGCCGCCGGCCACGATCGGCGCCGCGGTGGCGCAGGGCCGGCCCGGGCTGGAGGCGGTGGGTGCGACCTACCTCGGCGCGCTCGCCGACGCCTTCTACGCCACGATCAAGGCATCTGCGCTCGACAAAGGCGCGCAGCGCATCGCGCTGCTCAACATGCCGGGCATCACCAACACGCCGCGCTTCCAGACGGTGCTCGACAGCATCGCGGCGGCCAACGGCGGCGGTGCGGCCGGTACCGCTGCCCGCGCGCATGCCGAGGGCGTGTTCAACGGCTGGATCGTCGCGTTCAACACCGAGCTTGCAGCCAAGTTCGCCGGCAATGCCAACGTCGTGGTCGTCGACTTCTACAGCTCGTTCAACGAGCAGATCGCGAGCCCGGCGTCGTTCAGCCTGCAGAACGTCAAAACTCCGGCCTGCCCGGTCACCAGCCAAGGCAGCGACGGCTTGCCGGCCTACACCTTTCCGACCTGCACCGATGCGGCGCTCTCTGCGTTACCGCCGCCCGCTGGCGCGACCGGTGGCGCCGATTGGTGGAAGACCTACGGATTCGCCGACGGCTTCCACCCGACCCCGTACGGCCACGACCTGCTCGCGCGCTACGTCTCGCGCGCGCTCGCCCTGGCCGGTTGGCTCTGACGCGTTGCCAACCCGAGTACCCACCATGAAGCAACGCATCAATCCTCTCGCCGCCGCCACCGTCGTCATGGCTTGCGGCCTGCTCGCCGCAGGCGCCGCACAGGCGCAAACCGCGGGCACGCTGCTGCTGCGCGCCGGCGTCACCCAGATCAGGCCGAACGTCGACAGCGGCGACCTGACCGCCCCGGCGCTCGGCGGCACCCAGGCCGACATCCGCGCCAGCACGCGCCTCTCGGGCGGCGTGGCCTACATGCTGACCGACCATTTCGCGGTCGACGTGCCGCTCGCCGTGCCGTTCAAGCACGAGATCGTCGGCGACGGGGCGATCGCCGGCGTCGGCAAGATCGGCGAGGTGCGCTCGCTGCCGATCACGGTGATGGGCCAGTACCGCTTTCTCGACGCGAAAGCGCCGTTGCGGCCCTATGTGGGCGCGGGCCTGACCTACGCCAAGTTCTACAAGGCCAAGAGCACCGCGGCACTCAGCGCGTTGACCGGCGGCACGCCATCGATGCCGACCACGCTCTCGGTCGAATCGAAGCTCGCCGCCACCGTTCAGCTCGGCGTGAGCTACGCGTTCAACGAGCACTGGTTCGCCGACGCGACCGTGCTCCACACCTTCTTGAAGACACGCACCACCTTGTCGACCGGCCAGACGCTCGACACCAAGGTCGACCCCGACACGGTCGCGCTCACCGTGGGCTACATGTTCTGATCGCGCGGCGGACGGTTCATCAAGCGCAGCTTCATCGCCAGGATCGCCGCCGCGAGCGCCAGCGTCACCGTGTTGGCGATCACGATCGGCCAGGCCCGCAGCATCACGCCGTAAGCCAGCCACAGCGTGATGCCGAAGGTGAACACGCTGTACATCGCGAGCGAGATGCCGCTCACGTCGCGGGTTCGAAACGTGAGCCACGCCTGCGGCATGAACGAGGCGGTGGTGAGCGTTGCGGCGGCGTAGCCGAGGGTGTCGATCAGGGTCATGGCGGGTGGGTTGCGTGATGTGGGTTGCGCAGGGTCAGTTGCGAGGCTCGGGCGGCGTGAACGGCGTCAGCGGCGTCAGCGGCACCAGCGGCGTGCCGCCGAGCGGCGCGTCGCTCGCGGCCCATTGCACCAGTGCGTCGAAGGCCGGCCGCGCGGCGTTCGCGTTCGCGTGGTTGGCGATCGCGACCACCACGTAGCGCCGGCCCGAGTTCGCGAGCACGTAACCGGCGATGCCGACCTCGACGCGCAGCGAGCCGGTTTTCAAATGCGCGCGGCCCAGCGTCGCAGCCGATCTTTTCAACGTGCCATCGATGCCCGCGACCGGCAGCGAGGCCATCAGCTCGGGCATCACCGGGCTCGCCCAGGCAGCGAGCAGCAGGCGCGTCAGCAGTTGCGCGCTGACACGCGACCCGCGCGACAGGCCCGAGCCGTTGTCGATCACGAGCGCGGCACTCGATGCGCCGAGCCGCGCCTGGCTCCATTGGCGCACGACCTCGCGCGCCGCATCTGGCGTGCCGGCGCTGTGCTGCGTGAGGCCGAGCGTCAGGAACAGTTGCTGCGCCATCACGTTGTTGCTGTACTTGTTGATGTCGCGGACGACTTCGGCGAGCGTGGGCGACGCCACCTCGAACGTCGGCGGTGTGGTCGTCGCGATCGGCGCCACGCCATCGCGCACCGTGCCGCCGATGCGCCCGCCCATTTCCTTCCACATGCCGAGCAGGGCGCGGGCGTTGTAGCGTTCGGGGTCGGCGTAGGCCGTGGCCCAAACCTTCTCGGCGCACGCCGCGGAGTAGCTGCCGGCAAAGCGCAGCCGCATCGGGTCGCTGAAGTCGGCGCGCAACGCGCTGCGCCAGTCATCGCAGGGGCCGGCGGTCAACGGCACGGTGGTGTCGACGCGCACGCCGGCGAGCGGCGGGTCGGTCGCGATCGTCGCGATACCGCGCGCGGCGTCGGGCGTGATCGTGAACACGACGGCCTTGTAATTCAGCATCAGCGCGTCGGCGCGCACGTTGTACGGGCGCAGCGCTTCACCGTCGAAATCGGCCGGGTTCTGTTCGGGCACGGCGAAGGCGCTGCGGTCGAGCACGATGTCGCCGCGGATCTCGCGCACGCCGAGTTGCTGCACGCGGCGCAGCAGCAACCACATGCGCTCGAGCACGAGCTTCGGGTCGCCACTGCCCTTGATGACGAGGTTGCCGTCGAGCACGCCGTCGCGCAGCGTCCCTTGCAGCCAGACCGGCGTCGACCAGGTCCACGCGGGGCCGAGCAATTCGAGCGCGGCGTAAGTCGTCAGCAGCTTCATCAACGAGGCCGGGTTGGCCGGCTGATCGGCCTGCCACGCGAGCCGCGGGTGCGCGCTGCCCACCTCCTGCACCATCGCGACGACCGCGTCGCGCGGCACTTTCGCGCGATCGAGCGCGGCCGTGACCGGGCCCGGCAGCGCCTCGGCCGCGACGAGCGCGTGCGCTGTCACGGGCGCACACATCAGCATTGCCAGAACGGTGCACAGCGCAGGGCGAAGAAGCATGGATCGATGATCGCACGCGAGTGCGGCGGCTAAACTCATTCGATGCTCCGCTCGCTGCTCGCCTTCGACACCGCCACCGAACACATGAGCATCGCGCTCACGGTGCGTGGCGAGGTCTTCACGCACGAGGCCGCAGGTGGCGCGCAGGCGTCGGCGATGCTGATTCCGGCGATCCTCGCGCTGCTCGCCGAGGGCGGCGTCACGCTGCGCGATCTCGACGCGATCGCGTTCGGCCGCGGGCCGGGCGCGTTCACCGGCTTGCGCACCGCGTGTTCGGTGGCGCAGGGCCTGGCGTTCGGTGCCAACAAGCCGGTGCTGCCGATCGACACGCTGCTCGCGGTCGCCGAAGACGCACGCGCCGGTGACCGCCGCGCGCAAACCGTGTGGGTCGCGATGGACGCGCGCATGAACGAGGTCTACGCCGCGCACTACGCGTTCGCCGAAGGCCGCTGGGCCGTGCTCGACGCGCCGCTGCTGACGACACCCGACGGGCTCGGCGCGCGTTGGCTGGCGCAGCCGCCCGACCTGATCGCCGGCACTGCACTCGCCGTGTTCGGCGACCGGCTCGCGACACACGGTGCTCGCCTCGCGCCCGAGGCACTGCCGCGTGCTCGCGCCATGCTGCCGCTGGCACAGGCGCTCTGGGCGGCCGGCGGCGCGGTCGACGCCGCGCTCGCGCTGCCGCTCTACGTGCGCGACAAGGTTGCGCAGACCACGGTCGAGCGCGATGCTGCGCGGGCTGCAAAGTTGGAGGTCGATCGGTGAGTGCACAGTGGAAAGAGCCGGCGTCGGCGTTGCGGCCGATGACCACCGCGCAGCTCGATGCGGTGATGGCGATCGAGGTCGTGGCCTACCCGTTCCCGTGGAGCCGCGGTAACTTCATCGATTCGCTCGCCGCCGGCTACCCCGCGCGGGTGCTGTACGGCACGCGCGGCGAACTGCTCGGCTACTTCGTCGCGATGGGCGGCGTCGACGAGATGCACCTGCTCAACATCACGGTCGCGCCCGCGGTGCAGGGCCACGGCCATGCACGCACGCTGATCGACGCGCTGACCGCGCTGTGCCGTGTGCACGACGCGCGCGAACTCTGGCTCGAAGTGCGCGCCAGCAACGCGCGGGCGCGCGCGATGTACCTGCACCTCGGCTTCATGCAGGTCGGCGTGCGCAAGGGCTATTACCCGGCGCCGTTCGGACGCCGCGAAGACGCGGCCGTGATGAGCCTGAAGTTGGAGGCCGACGATGCGTTGGGATGAGCGGCAGGTCGCGATGCTGCATGAGATGGGAATCCGGTTGTGGTCGGCGCCGGTCGACGATGTGCCCGCACTCGTCGAAGCCTCGTCGCCGCCGCTGGCGCCGGCTCGACCGCCGCTCGCGGCACCTGTCGAGCAGCCTGTTGCGCTGCCCTCGGCCGTGACCACACTCGACTGGCCCGCATTGCGCGAGACCGTTGCCGCCTGCACCGCCTGCAAGCTCTGCGAAGGCCGGCGCCAGACCGTGTTCGGTGTCGGCAACCATCATGCGCACTGGATGATCGTCGGCGAAGCGCCGGGCGAGCAGGAAGACCTGCAAGGCGAGCCTTTCGTCGGCCGGTCGGGGCAGCTGCTCGACAACATGCTGCGCGCTGTTCTGCTCACGCGCTTTGATGCCGAGCCGGCCCGGCAGGTCTACATCGCCAACACCCTCAAGTGCCGCCCGCCCGGCAACCGCAACCCCGCGCCCGAGGAGCTCGCGAAGTGCGAGCCGTTCCTGATCCGTCAGGTGCAGCTCGTGCAGCCGAAGATCATCGTCGCGATGGGTCGCTTCGCGGTGCACAGCCTGTTGCGCAGCAGCGAGCCCATCGGTCGCCTGCGCGGTCGCGTGCACCGCTACCAGGGCGTGCCGCTGATCGTGACCTACCACCCGGCCTACCTGCTGCGCAATCCGGAAGACAAGGCCCGCGCCTGGGACGACCTCTGCCTCGCGGTCGAGACCGCGAACGCGCTGGCTACTTCGCCCGCTTGACCGGCCGCTTCCAGCCGGCGAGCGACATCTGCTTGCCGCGCGCGACCGTCAGTTGCCCGGCCGGCGCGTCTTTCGAGATCGTCGAACCGCCGCCGATCGTGGCGCCATCGCCGAGCGTGATCGGTGCGATCAGCACGCAGTTGCTGCCCACGTGCACGTCGTTGCCGATCACGGTGCGGTGCTTGTTCGCGCCGTCGTAGTTCGCGGTGATGCTGCCGGCGCCGTAGTTGACGCGCTCGCCGACGGTCGCGTCGCCGAGGTAGGCGAGGTGGTTCGCCTTGGCGCCCTTCGCGAGCGTCGAGTTTTTCACCTCGACGAAGTTGCCGATGTGCACGTCCTCTAGCAGCACCGCGCCTGGCCGCAGCCGCGCGAACGGGCCGATCCGCGAGCCTGCGCCCACCCGCACGCCGAGCGCTTCGCCGTCGATGTGCGTGAACGGGTGGATCACCGCGTTCGCCGCGATGGTCGCGTTGCGGATCACGCAGTTCGCGCCGATGCGAACGAAATCGCCGAGCATCACCTCGCCTTCGAACACGCAGTTGACGTCGATCTCGACATCGGCGCCGCAGACCAACTCGCCGCGCAGATCGAAGCGCGCCGGGTCGGCCAGGCGCACGCCGGCTTCCATCAGCGCCTCGGCCTGCTTGCGCTGGTGGCGCCGCTCCAGGTCGGCGAGCTGCACCGGGCTGTTGACGCCGAGCACTTCGGTCTCGCTCGGCGCCTTCGCGGTGACGATCGGCACGCCGTCGGCCAGCGCCATGGCCACCACGTCGGTCAGGTAGAACTCGCCTTGGCTGTTGTCGTTTTTCAACGCGGCGAGCCAGCGTTTGAGCAGGGCGGTCGGTGCGGCCATCACGCCGGTGTAGACCTCGTGGATCAGGCGCTCGGCCGGGTTGGCGTCGCGGTGCTCGACGATGCCGTGCACGCGGCCGCCTTCGTCCGCCGGGCGGCCGGCCGGGTCGCCGCGCACGATGCGGCCGTAGCCGGTCGGGTCGGCGAGCTCGACCGTCAGCAGCGCGAGCCGCACACCGCCGCAGGTCTCGATCAGCGCGCGCGCGGTCGAGGCTTCGATCAACGGCACCTCGCCGTTGAGGATCAGCGTGGTGCCGTCGTCATGCAGCTTCGGCACGGCCTGCTGCACGGCGTGGCCGGTGCCGAGTTGCGGCATCTGGCGCACGAATTGCAGGTGCGGCGCGCCGACCGCGGCTTCGACTTGCTCGGCCCCGTGGCCGGTGATCGCAACGATGCCGTCTGCCCCCAGATCGGCAGCGGTTTTCAGAACATGCTGCAATAGGCTGCGCCCGGCCAGTGTGTGCAGCACTTTCGGCAGGGCTGATTTCATGCGGGTGCCTTTGCCCGCCGCCATGATCACGATATCGAGCGCCATGTTGTCTGTCTTTCGAACAATCGGTTTGCGGTCGCTGATTATCGGGGCGCTGCTCGCGGCCCTTGCGTCGTTGCTCGGCGGCTGCAGCGCACTGCGCATCGGCTACGGCACCGCCCCCGACCTCGCTTACTGGTGGCTCGATGGCTACGTCGACTTCAACGACACACAGACGCCGCGGGTGCGCGAGGCGATCAAACAATGGTTCGCCTGGCATCGCCGCACGCAACTGCCCGACTACGCCGGCCAGCTCGCACGCGCGCAGACCGAGGTGCTGGCCGAGACCACGCCGGCACGCGTGTGCGAGTGGCAGGCCGAGGTCGTCAAGCGCGCGAACACCGCGTTCGATCGCATCGCCCCAGCGGCGGCCGACCTGATGCTGTCGCTGACGCCCGAGCAAATTCGACACCTCGAGCAACGCTACGCGAAGTTCAACGACGAGTTTCGCGACAACTACCTGCAGCCCGACCCGCGAAAGCGCGCCGACGAGAGTTTCAAGCGCACCGTGGACCGCGCCGAGACGCTCTACGGTCGCCTCGAAGACGCCCAGCGCGCGCGCATCGTCGAGGGCCTGGCGCGCTCGCCCTTCGATGCCGAGGCGTGGTTTGCCGAGCGCCGCCAGCGCCAGATCGATGTTTTGCAGATGTTGCGCAAGCTGACCGCCGACAAGGCCAGCCGCGAGCAGGCGCTCGTGGCATTGAACGGTTATGTCGATCAACTGGCGCGATCGCCGCGTGAGCCGTACCGGCGTTACTCGGAACGGCTCGCCGAGTTCAACTGCGGCTTCGCCGCGAGCCTGCACAACGCGACGACCACATCGCAGCGGCGCAACGCGGCGGACAAACTCGCGGGCTGGGAGAGCGACCTGCGCGCGATCGCCGCGGCGCAGGTCAAGGAAGGCGGCTGACGCACGACGGGCGACCGAGCGCGGCCCGCTACTTTCTCGAAATCTGTGTCGTCACGGTGCGCGGATTCGGGCCGGCGCTGGGAAAATCTTTCAGCGCCGCCTCGAACATCGCCGGCAGCAGGTAGTCGATCGAGGTCGACGGGCCGGTGTTGCTGGCGCGGGCCTCGTACAGCAACTGGCCGGTCTTGCGATCGCGGATCAGCAACGCGACCTCGCGGTCGAAGCTGGGTGAATAGTCTTCGTAGAAGCCGTTGTGCAAACCCCAGCCCGGCCCCCAGCCCCGGCCCCAGCGGTTGTAGCCGTAGCCTGGGCCATAGCGAAATCCGCCACGCCAGAACAGTGGGTCGTTGTAAATCCAGGGGTCGTTGCTCGTGACCCGCGCACCGAGCTGCATCAGGTAGTCGGCGTTGCTGCCATCGGCTGCGGCACGAAAGCCCGCCGCTTCGAGCGCGCCGCGCGCCGCGGTTTCGAGCTGCACCTGGCGTTCGGGGTGCGCCTGCTGCGACGGCAGGCGCTCGAACACGAAGCTGGCCGGTTTGCGATCGGCCGGCCACGGGCCGAAGGTCGAAACCTCGTTGCTCAAGTTGTTGAAAGCAGCGCAGCCGCCGAGCACCAGGGCGATGCAGGCGGCACCCATGAATCTGAGCATGTCGTCTCTCCTTCGGCGCGGGTTCAGGGCGCCACGCGAATCGGGGTGGTGGCTGACGGGTCCGACGCCGCGGGTGCTTCGGCCGCAATGACCCTCGCCGTCGAAATCGTCGTCGTCGTGGTCGTGGTCGTGGTCGAAAGCGCGGTCGCCCTCGGCATCGACCCCACCGGCCGATTGGAGTGTGCCGAAAGGATAGAGGTTCCGGTCCATCAGGGACGAAGGAACGGCGCCATGGCGTTGAACATGTTGTCGATGCGGCCGGGAAAGCGCCGGTTCCAGTCGCGGCAGCCGCGAGCACAGGCTGATCGCCTGGCCGACCCCGCGGTGCAGGCGTTTGCTGAGTTTGGTCAGCTCGACCGACAACCGCTCCTTCAGCGCGGGCGGTTCGAGCGCGGCGCTCATGATTTGTCTTTCAAGCCGAACACTTCGCAGCCGACCGATGCGCAATCGGGGTACACGTCGGGCTTCTCGGTCGAGACCTGCGCGGCGCGCACCTTCGGGTGCGCCAGCATGACGGCGAGCATCTCGTCGCACAGCGTTTCCTGCAGGTGAATGTGGCCTCGCGAGACGCGCTCGGCGATGCTGCGGCGGATGAAGTCGTAGTCGACCACTTCGTCGAGTTCATCGGCCTTCGGCGTCGACAGCGCGAGCGGGATGTACAGATCGACGTTGATCACCACGCGCTGCTCGCCGGTCTTCTCGAACGCGTGCACGCCGATGTTGACCATGACCTCGTAGTCGCGCAAAAACAGGCGCCGGCAATCCATCAGGCTGGGGTGGCTGAGCAGGCTTTGCATGGGAGTGTTCTCAGGAATTGTTCTGGGCGAGGTAGAGCACGTCGCGCGGCTGCGCGGCGAGATGCTGGCCGCCGTCGACCAGCAGGGTGGTGCCGGTGATCGCCGGCGATTCGATCAGAAAACGCACCGCACGGGCGATGTCTTCAGGAGTCGACGAGCGTTGCAGCGGCGTCATCTTGTGCGCGGCCGCGAACTCGTCGGCATTCATCGGGCCCGACACCAGCGTCACGCCCGGTGCCACGCCGCACACCCGCACACGCGGCGCGAGCGCCTGCGCGAGCATCACGGTCGCGGCCTGCAGCGCGGCCTTCGACAGCGTGTACGAAAAGTAGTCGGGGTTCGGGTTCCAGAGCTTCTGGTCGATGAGGTTGACGACGCAGCCCCCGCCCTTCGCCCGTTCCTCGCTGCAACCGTCGAGGTGCAAGTGCAACGCCTGCGCGAGCAGGCAAGCCGGCGCGGTGTTGGC